>QNXT01000072.1 GCA_003973505.1 Bacteroidota bacterium | reverse complement strand
TCCTCTTTTGCTTTCTGTATTCCTATTGTCTTTCACGCGTATTTTTGAAAAAATCTGGCAACTCTTAGTATTCTTCACATACCTATTAGCCGCATTAGGCATTATTATAATGATGGTCATCCTCCCTCAGGATTTTATTTATAGTAATGGTCTATTATTAATCTTTTTTGCGGGCTTTGTATTTATCAAGCTGCGGTTTCTTTTGGGAACGATTGCTGGTTTAACATCCTTAGCCTTATATAATATAATAGCCATATTCTACGGCAATATTGATTATAACAGTTTATTTATCAATGATTTTTTCTTTGTTAGTGCGATTCTAATTGGAATATTTGCTGCATATAATGCTGAAAAAAGTGACCGAAGAAATTTCCTATTGATTCATAAAATTGCATCAAAAAACAAGGACATTGCCGACATCAATCGTAACTTAGAGCAAAAAGTAAAGGAAAGAACGCGGTTACTCGATATGCGGAATGAAGAATTACTGGCTGAGATTGCCCGTAGAATAAGAATTGAACAGGAGCTCATTATCGCAAAAGAAAAAGCTGAAGAATCGGACAAATTAAAATCTGCGTTTCTTGCAAATATGAGCCATGAAATTCGAACCCCAATGAATGGAATTATTGGCTTTGCAAATCTGTTACAAGAAGCAGAAAATGAGGAAGAACTTAATGAGTTTATTGATATTATCATTAAAAATGGAAACCATTTATTAAATCTAATCAATGATATTATTGACTTATCAAAAATTGAGGCTGGAGTGCTTAAAATAAGCAATCAGAGTTTCAATTTGAATGCTCTTATGGAAGAGGTTTATAAAAACTTTTTAATGAACGAACACGTCATAAAACGAAATCTAAAATTATCCTATAAAAATGGTGTTGACAAACCCGACTTTTATATCACTACAGACCGACTTCGCCTACATCAAATTTTGATAAACATTATTAATAATGCATGCAAATACACCGATGAGGGAAGCATTGAATTTAGTTATGAAATAAAGGATAACGTACTATATTTTCAAGTTACAGACACAGGTATTGGAATACCTGACGAACTACAAGAGCATCTATTCGACCGATTTATGCAAGTCACCCTAAGCAATACGCCAAAGCGTGAAGGAACTGGCTTAGGACTTGCCATCACAAAAACCTATCTGAAAATGATGGGTGGAGATATTAAAGTGCGAAGCAAATTAAATATTGGGTCCACATTCTCATTTCATTTACCTATTATAATTGATAAAGACTAAGAAAGTTATGTACAACTGGAAAAACAAAACAATCGTTATTGTTGAGGATATTGACTTCAACTTTCTTCTTATGAAAAAACAATTGCGAAACACCAATGCAAATATTATTTGGCTCAAAAATGGACAAGAATCTGTAGATTATGTAAAAAATGACTCAAAAGTAGATGTTATTCTGATGGACGTAAGAATGCCCATTATGGATGGAATAGAAGCTACAAACATTATCAAAGAGCTTAAGCCAGAAATCCCCATCATTATGCAAACTGCATGTGTTATCGGTAACGATTATGCTGAAGTTAAAAATTCGTCATGTGATGATTACATCTTCAAACCCATTATCACTAAAGATTTGCTTGATATGATAAACAAATACATAAAATAGTATGATGATTGATAAACAACATAATCCGGCCAATCGACATCAAATAACGCTTCTTTTTGTTGATGATAACGAGTCTATTAGAAAACTCTATCAAAGGTTATTGGAGAAGCACGTAAATCATTTTTATATTGCACGCAACGGGAAACAGGGATTAGATTTATATAAAGAACACAAACCGGATCTTGTGATTACGGATATCAATATGCCCGTTATGGATGGTTTAGAGATGGTTCGAGAAATCAAGCTTATCGACCCCAATGCCAAAATTGTTATGATGTCGGCCTATAGTGTTAAAGACAATTTTATCGAATCTATCAATCTTGGGGTAGATGGCTATCTTATGAAACCCGTTGAAGCAAAAAAACTACTTTCATTGATTGATGAGTTTGCCGGCATTACTTTGATGAAAATGGAACTCGAACAAAAAGAGCAGAAAAGAAAAGAGGCTGAAGAGTTTCTGAAAAAATCTTTAGAAGAAAAAGAAGTGCTCCTTCGAGAAGTGCATCATCGAGTAAAAAACAATATGCAAATTATTTCCAGTATTTTACGAATGCAGAGTCGTACCATTGAAGATGAACGACTAAAGGGTTTTCTGCAGGAAAGTCAAAACCGTATTCATTCCATGGCTTTGATACATGAGAATTTGTATAATAATGACACTTTAGCCAATATCAAATTCTCAAATTATGTAAAAAGCTTAACTAATAATATTGCACGTACCTATGCTAATCAAAAAGCAATAGTTCGTTTCGATTACCAAATGGAAGATGCCTATTTACCCATTGACGAAGCCATTCCATGTGGACTGATTATCAACGAACTAATATCAAACTCCTTTAAATACGCATTTCAAGATGCCGACCACGGCCTCATCCAAATTCAGTTCAAACAAGTAGATGAACACACCTACGAGCTTACCGTAAGCGACGATGGAATAGGAATTCCCGACAAAGTAGATATTACAAAAACCCGATCTTTAGGAATGAAGATTATACACAAACTGATTAAACAAATTGATGGAGATTTAGTAACAGACTTCTCCGAAGGCACTAAATTTATTATCACATTCAAAACAACGCAATAATGGAAAAATCGAATCACAAAATCCTTGTAGTAGAAGACGAAATCCTCGTAGCTACCGACATTGAAGAAAGCTTAGAAAGCCTTGGTTACGAAGTATTAAACGCTGTAGCAACAGGCCCCGATGCCATAGCTGAAGTAGAAAAAAATCTACCCAGTCTTATTCTTATGGACATCAATCTTAAAGGAGATATGACAGGTATAGAAGCGGCCACTATTATTAGTCAAAACCATAATGTACCCATTATTTATTTGACGGCAAATGCCGATTTATCAACCATAAATCAAGCTAAAGTGGCACTACCTTATGGATATATAATCAAACCATTTACCGATAAAGATTTACAAACCAATATCGAAATTGCTCTTTTCAAATTTGAGAATGATATGAAGTTAAAAATGGAAAGTGAGCAGTTCAATACATTCTTCGACCTAAAAGACCATGATAAAAATCAAATTATAATACATGGAAATAAAGGCTTGGAGAAAATCAATATCGACCAAGTATATTATCTGGAAAAGAAGGACAATCAAACGATTATCCATCTTTTTAATGAAGAAATTTCATCAGAAAAAAGCCTGGACGATATGATTGCATTTTTCCCAAAAAGCCATTTTATTCAAGTGAGTGACGAGTACGTGATTAATGCACAAAAGGTGTTCGTTGTAAAATATCCTGAGGTAATCATTGCTGATAAGATGACCGTAATAACTGTTGACCCAAACCGCAGAGATTCACTCAGCAATATTATCGGTGAGTTGGAAGAGATTGTTGATATAGACTAAGCTTAGGAAGAAACAATAGCTATGAAAAACAACGACAATTCCACCAAAGTCGATTTGGAGCAATTCATATCGGACTTATTTGCGAAAAACGGACCCGATAAAGAGGAATATCAGCTCATATTCGACCTCGTTGATCAAATTCCTGACAACGAGATTGAACGCTTTCGAGCTGCAATGAAGCCCATACTAAATCCAAATACCATCATCGGTTTTTCATTTACAAAACCCTTTGGATACAATGGCGATTTCTTCATAATTGAAAAAATATACCAACGATATGTAAACCCTGACCCCATTTATAAAAAATGGGACACCTATTTTCATGAATTCCCTGCAGCCATTGCAGTAGTAAATCGAAAAACCTTAGCCATAGAGATTTTTGAAAAACTAAATCAGGAATCACTGGGAGTGAAACAAAATGTAATGATTTTAGGTAGTGGCCCCGTAACCGAAACCTTCGAGTTTTTTGAGCGAAACCCTGATAGCAATCTCGTATTTGACATGCTCGACCTTGATAAACGAGCTATTTCCTATGCGAAAATAAAAAACAAGAAATATCTAAAGTCGATGACATTTCACAACCGAAATGTGATTCGCCATGTACCCGATAAAAAATACGACTTGATATGGAGTGCCGGGCTTTTTGATTATTTCAAAGGAAAACACTTTGTGTATCTAATTAAAAAATACTATGCATTTTTGAATGATGGAGGCGAGATGATTATTGGAAACTTTAATTCAGAAAATCCTTCTAGACGAATTATGGAAATTCTAGGCGATTGGTTTTTATATCACCGTTCCGAAGAAGAATTGAAACAATTTGCATTGCAAGCTGGTATTAAAGAAAGTAATATTGAGGTATTTAAAGAGCCTTTGGGAATTAACCTATTTCTTAGAGTGCGAAAATAAGATTGAAAGAGAGAGTTTAATACTACGATAACAGTTTGGGTTTAATTCAACTTACCTGATTACAGTTTTTTAGAAAAAACAAAATGTTTTTTCCATTCATCTCTAATCATTGGTTCGGAATCAAAAATTCCAAAAAGAGTGGAACCACTACCCGACATGGAGGCGTATATTGCCCCTTGATTATAGAGTGAATCCTTTAGTTCTTTTAATAATGGGTACTTCTTAAATAAATGATTCTCAAAAGAATTAATATACTTAGCTTTCCATAATTCAGGCTGATTTACAATGCTTAAATCCAAGCTATCGGCTTCCCCTTCCAAATGAACACCCGAATAAGCCTCTGCCGTTGATATATGTATTTCAGGCTTTATTAATACAATATATTTTCCTGATAAGTTCATTTCAACATTACTAAACACAGCACCTGTTTGCGTAGCACGTAAAGGCTTTTGATAGATAAAGAAGGGGCAATCGGCTCCCAAAGTCAATGCATATTGAGCCAATGTTTCTTTATCTAAATTCAAATTAAACAATTGATTTAATGCAATTAGTGTTAAAGCAGCATCTGATGATCCACCTCCCAAACCAGCACCCATAGGAATTATTTTATGAAGGTGTATTCGCACTCCTTCAATCTGAAATTTTGATTTGATTAGTTGGTAAGCTTTATAAACCAAATTAGATTCTAAGTCCCCTCCTACTTCAAGCCCGGTAGTTTGCATCTCAAAATCATCAGACTTTACAAATTCTAAAATATCATGCAATGGAATGGGATAGAAAATGGTATCAATATTATGATATGAGTCGGGACGTTTATTCAGAACTTTAAGTCCAATATTTATTTTAGCAGGGGCAAAGTATATCATAGTCTGTATTTGAATGGTAAAATTACAAAAAAGCCATTTACTCAGTTTTAAAACTAAAAAAAGATTGTCGTCTGACAATCTTTTTTTTAGTTTTAGGTTCAATATTTTTTGTTCACCTATAATAAACTCCTACCTTTATTACGTGATATTATTAAATCCTCGAGCTGCATTTAGCAATCAGTATGCCAAAATTCATATTTTATTGATATTATGAATATTGCAAATAAATCAGAATTCAAAATCAGTAATTTTTCTCATTTTGAGAAATAAATATTCTCATAAGAAAAATTAAGGCTCAGGAGTAAACATTGGGTCCCAAGGTGGTAATACAATAGGCTTTTGGTCTAAAATCTTAAGCGTTTTTGCATCGATATACTTTTTGTCGATAACCAAACGAAACATATACTCATTAAACCATTCATCAGTCATAATAAGGTGACCTTTATAACCAGTCATTCCCCAGCTATTTTCCAACAGCCATTTACTTATATTTCCATCTTTATCCAAATCAACAGCTACCAATGTCATTCCGTGCGACGAACCACTCTCATGCGTTGCAATACGTTGCTTTTTGTCCATTCCAAACTCCACACCCAATAAGGTACCATAATCGTAATTATTCACATCTAGGTAACCTCTTTTATTATCCAATTGTTTTCCCACATCGCATGAAAAATACATGGCTTGATTATCCAAAATAGAAGCTTTTGCAAATTGCTTTATGTCATCAATTGGCAAATTGATATACTTCCAGTTATGTCCATCCATTCGATGACGATCATACTCTATTTCATAAAGTTTGTAGTACTCACGAGTGGGATCATTCATAAACATCACGTAATCATCCAAATTTACATTCACAAACTCATCGTAAAAAGATTTTGGCGTATAGGTTTTTAACTCGCTTAAACTACCACCTTCTTTCTTATATCTCCATTGAAATTCGGCTGGAGGCTGACCCAAACTCAAAGCTAAAATTTGATATATTTCAGATAGCATTTCATCTTTACGAGCCCGCAAAGCTTTTTCCTTTTTACCATCTGCTGCCATTTTACGCAATTCTAAACCATCTTCACGCAATTTACGACGCAATAATTTACTAAGCATCGAGGTATTATTCGCATTATAACTCTCAGGCATTACCGTTGAAGGCACCACTCCATATTTTTTAACAAGATCAACCAGGCCTGTCCATTGTCCACCATCGCCAATAGGGTTCTTGAAAAACCAATCAACCTTACGATCATCAGCAGGTTTATCAGCAGTAGCAATGATACCCTCCATAAATAGATTTGATTTTTCCAATTGATCGTAGAAAAACAAATACGATTGGGAAAACTCGAAAGACCCAATATTCAATTTATTTATTACCACAGGACGTAATACATTCAAACCCGTAAACAACCAGCAACGACCTGATTTTTTTTGATTAGTCACTCCTTTGGTTTTTACCCGATTCGAGAAGTAAGTATCAACTTTTCCAATATTTGAGCGATTTATTGCCAAATCCTTGATACTATTACTGCTCACAGCATTTTCCAAAGCCTTATTACTTTCTTTTGCAGAATAGTTTTCCTGCATTTTTTTCAATAGTTCTGCGCTAATATTTTCCTGGGCAACAACACTTGAGCCCAAAAGCAGAAACCCTAATGCAATGGCATTTCTAATTTTCATTGTTATTTATATTTTATTGATTTAACCATTTGTTCTAATCCATTCAGTTTAATCTCATAACATAATGACAATAAGTTCCCAATCTTCCCATCGGGAAAACCTTTTTGCCGAAACCAAACCAAATAAGGCTCAGGCAAATCGATAATAAGCCGACCTTTATATTTACCAAAAGGCATTTTGGTTTCCACAAGCGCTATTAATTGTTCGTTATTCGATGCTACTTCCTGCATT
>QNXT01000316.1 GCA_003973505.1 Bacteroidota bacterium | reverse complement strand
ATCACAATTCCTTCTGTTTCAGGATCGTTCATCAATAGCTCAACAGCATCGCGAGTAGTAGTTCCAATAATTGGGTCACCACCAATTCCAATAGCAGTAGTTTGTCCTAAACCAATTTTGGTTAACTGATCAACAGCCTCATAAGTTAAGGTTCCTGAACGAGATACAATACCTACACGACCTTTTTGATGAATAAAGCCGGGCATAATACCCACTTTTGCCTCACCAGGAGTAATAACACCTGGACAGTTTGGACCTACCAAACGACAATCTTTATCTGACAAAAATTCTTTAACCGCAACCATATCTTTAGTAGGCACTCCCTCAGTGATACAAATAATCACTTTGATACCTGCTTCAGCAGCTTCCATAATTGCGTCAGCAGCAAATGGAGGTGGTACAAAAATCACTGAAGTGTCAGCCTGAGCTTGATCAACAGCATCTTTTACAGTATTAAAAACAGGTTTTCCAAGGTGCTCTTGTCCACCTTTTCCTGGAGTAACTCCACCAACTACATTGGTACCATAATCAATCATTTGTCCAGCGTGGAAAGTTCCTTCACCTCCGGTAAAACCCTGAACGATAACTTTAGAATCTTTATTAACTAATACACTCATAATAATGTGTTTTATTTTGTGGTTCAATCTTTAATAAAAAAGACTTATTTGTTTTTCGAAGTGCCAAATTTACGATTTTATTTCTATCAATTATTATTTTCTTAAGTAAATATTTAGATATTTAAAAACTTTCCTTCATCCTCCAAATATCTCTTTTTAGCACTCTGATTTATAAACATTCAGAAGCCCTTAAAATGCCTTTTTGAATTGCACATTGCATTCGAAGTTCATTTTGTTGAATCATTTTCAGTTGCCATCGCTTATTCTCAGCTTTTCTTCGAATTAATTTCTCACTTTCATCCTTTTGAATAAGATATAATTCGTAATACTCCGCCTGTTTCTTATAATTATGCTGTTTTTTATAAAAATCGATTCCCAATTGATAAATCTTTATCTGAAGTTCAATATCAGACTCTTTATCAAGCAATGCAACAAGACTATCAAGGGATTTTTTAGCAAGTTTTTTGCTTTTGTATTTTACAATAAACTGGTTTTTTAAATACGCTGCTTCCAATACTTTATCTTTCCTTTTCAATTTCGTAGCAATGCTAGCTGCTTTATCCAAATTACTCATAATTTGAGTTTCATATAAAGCTCCCTTTTCAATTTGAATGGAAGCGAGAAGAATATGCGTTTTCATATGCAAAAGCGCATCGACAGGTTGATTGTCGTTTAATATCAGATAACAATAATCCATGGCTCTATCTGCATCATGTACATCCATATAAAACTTAGCAATCTGAATGTAAACAGCTTGCTTCTTCGTTGGCTGCTGCAACCTCTTATAAATTGGAATTAGCGATAGTTTGAATTGAATAGCCGATTGAAACTCTTTCCGTTTTGCATAGCTATCAGCAATACCATTTCGTGCTTCCAATTCGTAATTCAAGTCTTGATACTGAACACTATACTTTAATAATTCTGAATAATAATATCGTGCATCATTATAGTTTTTTAGATGATAAGCCGTATTAGCCAACTTACTATTCAACTGTTTTCGATACTTCGATTTATTGGCCCAAAACAATAAAGAATCCCCAATTTTAAAATAATCATAGGCTGATTGATACAGCTTTTGGGAATAAAACGCTTCACCTAAATGCATAACCGCATCCAATTGCAAAATGGGGTCTTTCGTTTCTTTTGCAAATTCGAAAGCTTGTGCATAATGAAACAGTGCTTTTTCTTCGGCATTTTGCCTTCCATAAATATTTGCTTTTAACAGCTGTATTTCCGTTAAATGAGCATATTGTTTTTTTAAACACTCAAATCCTTTTAATGAATCAAGCATCGTAATTGCTTGCTGAGAATCTCCATTCTTTGCTTTAGTTCTCGCAATATTTAGCTCTCTATTAAAATCCTTCTCCTCTTTTGACTGACTATATAAAGGTGAAATCAAAATAAATAAGCTTGCCATCAAGAATAAAAAAGTGAGATTTTTGAGGAGCTTATTCATGGAAATTTACAATTTTTGATTTTAGATTGACGATTTACGATTTTTGATTTACTGCACACTGAGTTTACCGAAGTGTCGAAATGTAACGGTTTTAGTCTTTTGATTTGTTGGATTGGTAAATTCGAGTCATAAAATAAATGCCAATACCTCCGGCAAGCACCAAAAGACTTGATATAATTTCGGCTTGGGTGATATGATGGCCAAGAATATCATAAGTATTATTTACACGTATCTTCTCAATGAAAAAGCGAGTTACTCCATTCATCATCAACATTAAAAAGAAAAGTATTCCTCCTACCTTTACTTTGGACTGCAAATTCCATATAATGGTCGCAAACACAGCACTAAAAGCACTTTCGTAAAAGGGTGTTGGGAAAACAGGCACATCGAGCATATAACAATAGTCGCCATGGCAACTTGGAATAGGGATGCCTTCTTTTATCACATTATGTGGAAAATCATAAGCCCACATCCAATCGGGTAAGAAAGCTAAAAACTCTGGTTTGGGATCTGGATTTGGGATTCCCCAACAACCATCACCCGACAGCATACAAGCCATTCGACCTACAGCATAGGCCACCAAAATAGCCGGAGCCGTAGCATCCATCAATACCAAAACGTTTATCTTTTTCTTTTTTGCATAAGCTAAAACCCCTAAAATCCCCATGATTAATCCACCATAAAAGGTAAAGCCTCCACTGGAAAACAGTTGATCCATTGGGTCTTTGAAAAAGGAATCTAGATTTTCCAAAATATCAAATATCTTAGCGCCTATTATCCCTGAAAAAGCCGCAACGACCATGATATTAAGCCATAAAGCATGGGGATACTCATCAAATTCCTCAAATACTTTTTCGGGGCTATATTGTTGCTTGGCTTTATAATAAGAGTAAACAGCTGTAAGAATGGCAACAATTAATCCTATCCAAATATTTCCTAAAGTGGAGAAAATATAAGAATCTACACCCTTTGTAAACAAATCGTAATCGGTAATAATACCACCTATTTTATAACCTACAATAAAATTGAAGACCACTCCCAATAATAATTCTGAATAATCAATAGGACCCGAAACCAATCTCTTGGCCTTTTGTGATGAAATTTGCCCCCATTTTTCACGTTGTATAAAGGCCTGACGAAGTACCAAGCCTCCTGATAAAAATGCCATTACCAAAACAAAGCCATAGGTAGGCATGGGAAACAAAATATTTGTTCCGAAAATATAATTAATGAGATGTCCTAATGTGGGAAACATGATATATCAATTCGTTTAATCACTATCATTTTTAACTAACTACCAACTTCCTCCGGCACCACCGCCGCCAAAGCCGCCGCCACCGAAACCACCAAAGCCGCCTCCGCCGCCAAAGCCACCTCCACCACCGAAACCACCTGTTCCGCCAGTAAAATTATTATAATGACCTCTATGCGAACCGGAGTTCATCATTAAAAGCATTGCTGCCCAAAATCCAATATTATTGGTACGACTATATGCCCGAGCTCCAGAACCTAATTTGAAGAACATTAAAAGCATCATAAAGCCAAAAAACATAAACATCTTCCATAAATTTTGGCTATGACGTTGGGCTACCACTGAAGAATAATGCTCCGCAGTATATTCACCCCGGGTTAAATCCATCAACACATTGATAGCAGCAGTAACTCCACCATAATAATCATTATTCTTAAAGCGGGGAATCATTTCATTTTCCATGATCTGATTGGCAATCGCATCGGGAACAACGGCTTCCAAACCATAACCTACAGCAATAAAAGCTTGGCGTTCGCCTTTACCCCCCGTGGGTTTAATCATTATCAAAATACCATTGTCTTTTCCTTTTTGTCCCACCTGCCATTCATGGGCTAGCGATATTGCATAATCAGCACGATCCATTCCTTTCAAGTCGTCAACCACTGCAATTACAATGGCTGTAGAGGTTTCCCTCGTAAAACTCCGCAATCGACTTTCTAATGCTTGTACTTCCTGTTTATTAAATATACCCACGAAATCGTTTACAGCACGTGGTGGATTAGGTCGCTCAGGAAACTGAGCAAAAAGCACTGAAGAAATCAGCAACAAAACCAGTATTAAACTATATTTTCCTTTATTCATGATTTTGTTTTTTAATTTGACCCAAACGATATCTCGTCTGACAACTCATTTACATCATCCGACTGATAAGGGAAAAACTCTTGAAGTTTTTCACCAGCCATGCGAATACCCTTTACCAATCCTTCTGCAAATCGGTTTTGCTTAAATTCCTCAAGCATTACCTCTTTTACATTATCCCAAAAACCATCGGGCACCACTGCGTTTATACCCGCATCGCCAAGAATGGCAAACTTTTTATCTTTTACCGACAAATAAAAAAGCACTCCGTTACGAAGCTCTGTTTTGTGCATTTCCAATTTTTCGAAAACAAAAGCTGCACAATCCATCACATCGCCTTTACAACGGTTTTCAATATGAACGCGCACTTCTCCTGAGCTTTCTTTCTCAGCAAATTTTATCGCATCCACAATAGCCGTTTTCTGTTCTTCGCTAAGGAAGTTTTCAATACTTGCAGCCATGATTAAAATTCTACTTTTGGAGCATTCTCAGCACCTGCCGAAGCTTGGAACATTTCTTTCTTTACAAATTCGTCTTCATCGCCAAATATTCCTAAAACCCAACGGCGGAACAATCCACGAACATACTTATTATATTCCTTAGCTGTTTCATTATAACGACGACGCTCCACATTGATACGATTTTCAGTTCCTTCAAGCTGAGCCTGTAAATCACGGAAATTTTGAGTCGATTTAATCTCCGGATAAGCTTCGAAAGCAAGGTTGATGGCCGTATTGATTTTTTTGCCCATCATTTCCATATCTTGTGGTGTCTTTGCATTTACAATGCCAGCACGTGCTTGGGTAACTTCAGCCAATATTTTATTCTCATTGGCAGCTGCCCCTTTCACTGTAGCTACCAATTGTGGCACCAAATCAGCACGACGTTGGTATGCCGCTTGCACATTACCCCATTGAGCTTGAGTATCTTCTTGTAAACTCACAGCATTATTGTAAACTCCATTTCCCCAGCTTACAAACATAAGTCCCATTACTACGATTGCTCCAATAATTACTACCGGAATAAACCATTTCTTTTGTGTCATAATTCTCTATTTTTTAATTTGGTGTAAATTTAATATTAATTGACTCAACTATCGTTTTCTTTTTCTAAAAAAAGCTTAAATACCATATGAATATTTAAGTCTGCTTATAAACACGAAACCAATCGAAATTAGCCCTTTTTCCTAAATCTCATTTGGGTCCCAAAAATATTTTTTGAAATTTTGAACCTGATCATTCTTTACAGGGATTCCTTCTTTCTCGAGTAGTTGTTGCATTAGGTTTGGATTTCCAAAGGCTTTTTTACCAGTCAACATACCCACACGGTTAAGCACTCTATGGGCTGGTATTTCTTCACCGTAGGTAAAGGATTTATTCATAGCCCAACCAACCATACGTGCCGATTGAGGCCAACCTATCGCCTTAGCAATAGCTCCGTAGCTCGTTACTCGCCCTCTGGGAATTTGCTGGCAAACTTGAAATACTTTTGTAAAAAAATTGGTTTCTTCTTTCATTGATTTCTATAGTTTCTCTTAATACATGACAAAAACGATATATTTGGGCTAAAGCCCACGGAATCTTGTAATTTCATTAGGCAGGGCATTAATGCCCTGCCTAATGAAATAGTGTCTATATGGGCTTTAGCCCAAACATCATATTGAATAATTATCTTTTAAATGTCATGAAATAATTTTGACATATACTTAATTATTTTCGATAAAAATCAGGGTTTAAGCGAAATTGCATATAATTTATATCGAAACCTTGATCATTAAATAGCTTCTCATAATAGGTCTTGATGGATTTTACTTCCTCAAAACCATCAGCCGAATAAAGATCCTTCACCGAAACGATTAATTCATGGCCATACTCCTCAATCATTTCCAAAGTATAATCAAATAAGGGTTCATTATCCGTTTTGAAATTAATAATTCCACCTGGTTTTAGAATCTTGGCATAACGTTCCATATATTGTGGAGAAGTAAGGCGACGCTTTGCTACTTTTGGCTGTGGGTCAGGAAAAGTGATCCAAATTTCATCCACCTCATCCTGCGCAAACATATTTGCAATCAGCTGTATTTTTTGTCGTAAAAAGGCAACATTTTGCATACCTTCTTCCACCGAAGTTTTGCAACCTCGCCACATTCGAGCACCTTTTATATCTACACCGATAAAATTTCGATTGGGGTATTTTCGTCCCAGACCTACGGTATATTCACCTTTTCCGCAGCCTAATTCCAAAACCAATTCGTGATTATTTTTAAAAAAATCACTCCGCCACTTTCCCTGCATGTAATAACCATCTTTCACTTCCTCATACTGAGGCTGAAACATATTTGGAAAGCTTGCTGATTCAGCAAATTTTGCTAATTTATTTTTATTACCCATGATTTAATCGATGAATGCTTTTTTGCGTTTTTATTTCTTTTGAATCCAAACACCTTTCCGTCCTTCACGCTTGAGTTTAAGCATATATCTACTTGCATCAGAGCGTTTGGTAAACACATCGTAACTTACACGATGCAATCGGCCAATTTTGCCCTTTAGAAAAGCCCTCTCATAACCTGCCTCATGCAAACTTGCTAACAAATCTTCCGCTTTTTGCTTGGACTCAAAACAGCCAGCAATAACATAATAGCGAGGCCCTTTATAATCAGCGGGAATCGTATTAACTACCGCCTCTTCCTCAACAGGCTGTTTCACTTCTTCTTCAACTGGATTTTGGGCAATCACTTCTTCGTTTTCATCTTTATTATCAACAGTTTGTTGAGCACTATCAGTGTTTGTTACCAATGAAGAAGAATCAACTATTTTAGACTCCTTAGCTACCACTGTATCTACTGCTACGCTAGCTATTTCAACACTATTTTTTGTTTCTTGAGAATCTTGCTTATCCACCGTTTGCGCAACAGGTTGCTTACTCTCGAACAACGAACTAATATTCTCAGCTTGCCAAAAGGCTACTCCAGCTAAGATAATTGCCACAACCCAAAGTACAATCAAAACAAGGCTTCTTGACTTCTTCTTTTCCTCAACCGCAGTTGCAACAGGCTTCTCCGATGGTACAATCTTTTTTACAGGCTCCTGAATAAAACCTTGC
>QNXT01000098.1 GCA_003973505.1 Bacteroidota bacterium | reverse complement strand
GACCCTGCCCGCGAATATGCAGGAATTGATGATCAATTGAATAGGGCAATAGAGGAAATAATGAAGGAATTGAAGGATTATAAACCACTTCCACCTCCACCACCATTCCCTGATAAGTCGAAATAGAGAGCGTTGTTAAGCTCTTAATAGCAATATGGAAAATCCCCATAAATTCATGCGATTGTATGAATTTATGGGGATTTTGTTAATATAGGGAAGGTTAAACAGGCCTAAGCAATTTACTTGTGTTTTACATTCTATCGAAACAGTGTAATACTACCTGTGCGTTGAGATTCTTTTCTTATTATTCTTTAATAATTTTTATAGCTTTCCGATAAGAAGGACCTTCGATAACGGCTATATACATACCATTAGAAAGCGCACTGAAATTCATATTGCATTCTAAACCATCAAAAGGAGCATGCATAATCAATCGGCCATTTAAATCATAAATACTTAGTTTTAAGCCCAAGCGGTTATGCTTAATATAAAAATGGTTTTGAACAGGATTATTATACATAAAATCGTCGTTCAATACAATGCTATTAATACCAGTATAAATAATTCCTCGAATAAAAAGCACATAAGCAGCACCCGCATTGTTGACACCATCATCGTCACCACGTGCACCTACTAACAGTGCGTATAAGTCTCCATATTTTCCAATAGATGAAACGGAAACTCCAAAACGATCCTCAGCATCAAGATCTCCTGTAAAATTATTCGCACCTTCGGTTACCTTAAGGTAGTTTTTCACAGTTCCATTACTGTTAAGGTATAGTATATAAAACGCTCCTGAGTTTGCACCATTTGTATTATCTCCATAAGTTCCCACTGCAATATCCGTAACGCCATCATTGTCTAAGTCTCCTATTTTTGCAATTGAAACTCCAAATTTATCTTCATTAGAAAGGATATTGCTAAAGTTTCCTGCTGTAGAGCTAATTTTTTGAGTATTTAAAACATTTCCTCCTGTATCCAATGAAAGTATATAAATAGCGCCACGATTGTTACCTCCATCATCGTTAAAATGACTACCCACGGCAATTTCAATATGACCATCATTATTTAGATCTCCAATATTTTCAACTGTTACACCAAAAAAGTCTTCCATTCCTAAATAGGTATTAAGTCCGCCTTGAGTGGCACTGATTTTTTTATAATGGTTGACCGTTCCGTTTGCGTTCATAAATAAAATCCAAACGGCACCAGCGCGTGTATTCCCATCATTATCTCTTCTTGAACCAACAGCTAAATCTTGAACACCATCACCGTTCAAATCACCAATATTTGCTATATCACTACCAAAGGCAGGAGTTCCTGATAATGTGCCTGTAAAGCCACCGGATAAAGCACTTATTTTTTGAGTGTTTAGCACTGATCCACTTGTGTCGAGAGAAAGTAAATAAATGGCACCATTCCAAGTACCACCATCATCGTCGTATTCAGCGCCAACGGCTACATCTTGATGGCCATCTCCATTAATATCGCCAAGAGCGGCAAATCCCGATCCAAATATATCTCCGCTTTCAATACCTCCAGTAAATCCACTCATATTTTTCGTAATTTTAGTGGAAGATTTTACGGATCCATCACTATAAAGCTTAAGAACATAGATAGCTCCCATATCCACTCCCATTTCATCATCACCATATGAAGAAATAACCACATCCGTAACACCATCTCCATTAATATCCCCAATAGAATCATTTGAATTTCCAAAAAGGTCTCCGGAATTTAGTACATTTCCCAATCCTCCACTGGTATTGCTAATTTTTTGAAAAGATACAATGGGGTTGCTTTGTGAAAATGTGTGATTTGGCAATAAGTTGAAGAAGATTGCCATAATAATTATGTAATAAGTTGTTTTCATAATAATAGTTTATAAATTTATGATTTAAGACTATCCAAAAGCTTAGTTCTTAATTAATTTTCTCATAATAATACGATTGTCATAGATGAGAAGAATAGAGTATAAACCTTTGGATAAGTATGAAATTTCAATATTGTCAAAGTTATTCGTAATTGTTTTAACGGTTTTACCTGTTAGGTCAATTATTCTGATTTCATCAATATGCTTAGAGCTAGTGACAGTCAATAGATTTGTTGCAGGATTGGGGTAAATACTTACCTCTGTAGCAGTGTTTAATGGTGGATTAATAGCCGTTGTCGTATTTGTACAAGTGTCTATCACCCAGTTTGACGTAGCGCCATTCAATGTAAAATAATTTAATGTTCCATTTAATCCACTATTTGTGTTATCAATAATACTGGTAACTCCTGTGTTTTGGCCTCCGGGTGCACCCTGATTGCAATTATAATATGCCATTAAACCACTTTCATTCCCTGCCAATTGAGCGTTCATTGTAGATATGATATCAGCCTGTGTCCTTGTAATATTCCAAATCCGAATTTCATCTAACTGACCATTATAGTATTGTGATGTAGAGCTTCCGTCCCATTCTTGTCCCAGACTATATAAATCATTTGAGGATAAAACAATGCTGTCGGTAAAAACACCTTCATATACGCCATCAATATATATTGTTCCAGTACTGCCGCTATGTGTATATGCAATATGGTGGCAGCTATTATCACCTATTACGGTTGAACTCAAAAAAGGGGTGGCAAGATTATTACCAACCCAAAGCTTTCCATTTTGAGTGGAATATACATCCCCTAACATAAAAAGTAGGCGATTTGATCCAGTAGGGGTGGAGTAGGGTAAGTTTATTGCAAACATGGCAGTGCTTGGATAACTGGTGTTTGCTTGATTGTTTAAATCGGCTCGCATCCAAAATTCAATGGTGAAATTATTTGAATTAGCCATTGCTGATGAAACGATATTCAGATTTACATAGTCATTGATTCCATCAAAATCTAAGGCGTTGTCTCGGCTGTTAAGAGTCTTATTCGTCATGTTTTGTTTAGATTGGACTATATTCAGACTATCATTATTATTACACCATGCATTTAAGGAAAAGGTAAGACTGAAAAGAAAAACGAGGATAATTGATTTCATGATTTTGGATTTAGAACTCAAGTTACGTTATTACATTAAGAAAAAGTGCAGTTTTCTATTTCGTAAAGATAGAAAAAATATAAAGCAAGGAAAAATCCAGAGGCTTATTTATTTTAATATCAATAAATCAGATTAAGCTTTATTTGAATAAAATCGTATTAAGGGCTTAATCAATTCTTTTTGGTTATACTTTTCTATTACAGCTTTCTTTCCATTTTTCCCCATAGTATCAGCCTCATTTCTGTTCTTATATAAATAAAGCACCTTATCGCAAAAATCTTGAATAGAATCCCATTGGTGAACAAGACCCGCTTTGGATTCATTAATTACCTCAGCTTGTGGACCGCAATTTGATACTAAAACAGGTCTTTCGAAAAGCATATATTGAAATACTTTATTGGCAATACCTGACTCATGCTGAGGGTTTTTTTCTATAGGTGAAAGGCAGATATCACTATATTTTATAAAGGAAGGCAAAAGGCTGATGTCTTTCCATGGATAATAAATAATGTGCTTTTTAACATCGCCTGAATTAATCAATAATTCAAACTCTTTCTGCTCCGCTTTATCAACTGGTCCGATTAATAAGAGTTTGATAGTTGGTATTTGTTTTTTTAATACACGTAAGGCATTTATAACAAGAAATACACCTCTTCTTTTTGATATTCCACCAAAATAGAAAAGTGAGTAGTCATTTCCTTTGGGAATAATTTTATCATCAATAGGATAGGATATTAGTGTTTCCACATCAGGGGCGTTTGGATAAACAATGATATTTTCTTTTTGAAGAAATGAGTACTTAGCTAGGAGTTGCATTTTGAAAGTTGAGCTTAAGGCAACAATTTTATCTGCATACGACAGAAATCTACCTTCGATTTTTTTCCAACGTTTTGGTCTAATCAAATAAGTTGCAGGTTTTTTATGCATCCACTTATAATCATCTACTGCATATGGATAATTCTCATGGAGGTCTAAAACTAATGGGATTTTTAATTTTCTTTTTGCAATATACCCGCTTTTAGCCATATATAAATCGTGAACATGCAATATTTCAATCTTATTTTCCTTACTAAAACGTATAATTTTCTTCGCCCATAAATAAGAGTAAATATTAAAACTATGAAATAGAGCAAATAGAATATTTTTGAGTGCTGGCTTTAGATGCCATCGGATAATTCTTATACCATTATAATTGTTTTCGAAATTAGAGCCAAAATCAAAACAAAGTACAATAACATCATGACCATCTCTTTGAAGAGCGAGAGCCTCATTTCGAACTCTGATATCATTATTAAATTCATTATCGACAATAATTCCAATCCTCATAACTATTGATTTTTTCCTCTAAATTTTGAAATCCCATTTTTGATGCTTTCAATTTCCACATGTTCAAAAAATGGAAGCATAAAGAACCATATAGGGTAACTAATAATTAATAATGCTTTTACAAAAATACTTGCCCAAATATTTAATTCTGAAGTAAATAAACTAGCCCAATACAATAGCCCTCCAATAATTATAATAAGGGCAACTTTGCCCATTTCGTAGCGAATAGGATAATTGCGTTGAGCAAGGATGTAAGTAATAATAAAGAGCATAAACTGTGCTGCCAAACTTGCCCATGCTGCACCAAAGATACCCCATAATGGAATTAATACTATATTCAAAGCCAGATTAGCAATCCCGGCAAATACAATTAAGGTTCCAATTATTTTTGTTTGCTTTTTTACGTGTAAACCCATAATCACACTGTCTTTTGCCATGCCAAAAAAAGAGATCATTGCGATAATGGGAACAATGTATGTGGCATTTATATATTCAGGACTTTTGGCGATTAGCACAATTATTTCTCGACTATAAATCGAAATGGCTAAAATAACCCACATTAAACCAAATGAAAAATAAGTGAGAACCTTACTGTAAAGTCGTTTATTGTTTGGGTCGTTTATGCGTTTTAGCATCATGGGGGTGAGAGCAAGTTGTACCGAAGTTACAATAAACACTTTGATACTTCCTCCAATCTTGAAACCCAAAGAATAGATTGCAACATCGGGCAGAGTTCCCAATTCATTCAAACTAAAACGATCGATTGTAGTTAGCAGAATACCCGACATGGATGCAAAAACCAAAGGGTAACTATAGATAAATAAATCTTTAAGTACGGGTAAATTCAGCTGAGGTTTACTATTCTTATGTATATGTTTCGCTGCAAAAACAAAATATAAAAGGTTGCCAATGATTTGTGCTTCGAATATTCCCTCTATTCCTCGTTCAAGAAACACAACAAAATAAACTGTGAATAATAGGTTTACTGTAAATTTTATTACGCTTAGCGTAGAATATAATTTTGAATTTCCTTGAATACGCATTGAACTATTTGGTAATACTTGAATGCTCATCAGGATAGCATTAATTATTACCAATTGTATAGCTCTCGTGTATTCTATGCTATTATAGAGGATTTGAGAAATCCATGATGAGTTTAAAAAGAGCACAACACCAAATCCAATACTAAATATACTAACAAAGGAGAGGACTGTAAAAAATAATTTCTTTCTTTCGGAAGGGTCTTTAATATCCCAATACCAACGCATAAAACCTTGATAAAGGGTTAAACCGAAAAGTGCAACCAATACCTGAGAACTAATATCTAAAATGCTTAAAACCCCAAAATCGGCAACACTTAAATACTTGGGATTGGTATAAATAGGAATAAGAAGAAAGCCCACAATCTTGGTGGCTACATTTCCTATTCCATATATAATGGAATCCTTCGATACACTTTTAAGGTCTTTAAGCATTAGTTTATTTTGATATTTGCAAATATCTTAATAATTGCAATTCTTTTTAATCTTTTATTGGAAGTGTGTGCTAAGAGATATTAACGATAAATAGTAATGCTTCCGGAGTGATGCGATTCTTTACCCTCTTGAAAAGGTTGTACATAATCGATAACGTAAAAATAGACTCCTTCAGGGACTTCATTATTGAGGTATTTGCCATCCCATTTTTCATTCTGGTTGTTTGATTCGAAAAGCAATTGTCCCCAACGGTTGAAAATGGCAATATGATATTTTTCGAACATACAGTTGATGACAGGAAAGAAGTAGTCATTTAATCCATCTCCATTGGGCGTAAAGACATTGGGAACGGCCATCATGCATGAGCAATCAATTGTTTCTACATGAAAGTCAACTGTATAATTTTTACACAAGTCGGTAATCTCAACCCAATATTGCCCTGAATCTTGAATGGTAATAGTAGGTAAAGAATTTCCTGTTGACCATAGATAGGAATAAGCCGGAGGAAGTGAGATTGTCCAACTTTCTTTATCGCAAAAACTTGTGTCGTTTATAATAATATAGCTTAATGATAAATTGCTTATTTGAATAGAATCTATGGCTTTGCAATTACTGTCTGTAACTTCAACCCAATACCAGCCTTGAGTGTTTACGTATATACTATTTGCATTAGAATTATTGCTCCATAAAATACTGTCAAAACTATTTGGAACACTTAATAAAATACTATCGCCATCGCAAAATGCAGTATCGTTGCCTAAACTTACTATTGGGGAAGCCAAGGGATAGACATAGGTGTTTAGAATACTGTCGCAGCCCAATGCATTAGCAAAAGTATCGATAGCGTTGGCCGGAGGTGAATAATAATTGCCTCTAATTAGAGTAGAATCATTTTCACATACTGTTACCGTATCATAATAAATACTATCTCCCGATGAAGGGTTGAGACTAACTAGTGTGTCTAAAACGATAGTGCAATTAGACCCTGTATGTGTAGCTTTAATGTAAAAGTTGCTTGGGTTGGTTACGAGTCCCGTACTGAAAAACAAACTGCTACATCCACCTAACTGAGGATTTCCGATTAACTGTTGATTTGTGGAATCAAATAATTGATACTGTACACTATCTTCCGAGTTGATAATCTCAATAAGGGCTGAATCTCCTGCACAGTTGCCAATATATTTATTGATATTTATATTTGGAGGTTTACATTGATAATAGATATCTTGAATTTCACCCCATGATAGTACCCGGTTGAATAATCTAAATTCGTCGATTTTGCCGTTAATGGAGTAACTATAACTTCCAACATTTGGACCACCTCCAATATAAGTTTTATAATTATAGCTGCTATTAAATAGAAAGCTGGTTGTAGTATTTAAGTAAAAGTTTTTGCTTAAATGTTGGCAATTATTATAAAAATCAACAACTCTATTTTCGTTAGAGTTGTTGATCACTGTTAGAGCAATAAAAAACCAGTTGCCTGAGCTATAGCTTATATTTGGTGGTTCATATC
>QNXT01000293.1 GCA_003973505.1 Bacteroidota bacterium | reverse complement strand
ACTTGATAATCACCTTCAGCAGAAAAACAAACTTAATATCGACCCTCGAAGCGTTAAGTGGAAGCGTGTGATTGATATGAATGAGCGTGCTTTACGTAAGATTATCATTGGTCTTGGCGGTATGAAACAAGGTGTTCCTCGCGAAACCGGTTTCAATATTACTGCAGCATCGGAGGTGATGGCAACTTTATGTTTAGCCAAAGATATTAAGGACTTAAAAGAAAAATTGGGAAATATTTATATTGGTGATACCTATGATGGGGAAGCTATTTATGCTCGTGATTTAAAGGCGCAAGGTGCTATGGCCGCATTGCTTAAAGATGCTATTAAGCCAAATCTTGTGCAAACCATTGAAGGAAATCCTGCAATTATTCATGGTGGTCCTTTTGCAAATATTGCTCAAGGAACAAACTCTTTGATTGCTACAAAAATGGGTTTATCCTTGTCTGACTATGTGGTTACTGAGGCAGGTTTTGCTAGTGAATTGGGAGCTGAGAAATTCCTTGATATTAAATGCCAATATGGTGGTTTAACTCCTAATGCTACGGTTTTAGTAGCTACCATTCGTGCCTTGAAATACCATGGTGGTGTGAAGATAAAAGATTTGGGCGAAGCGAATCCTGAGGCGGTAAAAATTGGTTTGGCAAATATGGAAAAGCATATCGAAAATCTAACGCTTTATAATTTGAAACCCATCGTTGCGATCAATAAATTTACAGCTGATACGGAAGAGGAAATTGCTGTGGTAGTTGATTTTTGTAAATCGCTTGGTGTGAAAGTGGCTGTTGCTGATGTTTGGGGACAAGGAGGTGCTGGAACTCACGAATTAGCCCAATTGGTTACCGAAGCTGCAGATAATTGTACCGATTGCTTTAAGCCTTTATACTCATTTGATAAGAGTATTGAAGAAAAAATAGAAATTGTGGCTACCAAGATATATGGTGCTGCTCGTGTGGAGTATTCATTGGCTGCAAAAAAGATTTTGAAACGTGTAAATGAATTGGGCTTAGATAAACTACCTGTTTGTATTGCCAAAACACAGAAATCACTTTCTGATGATCAGTATAAAACAAACCGCCCAACTGGTTTTACAGTAAAAATTCGTGATGTAGAGATTAACTCTGGAGCCGGTTTTATTGTTCCCATTGCTGGTACAATAATGCGTATGCCAGGACTTTCACCAACTCCTGCTGCTGAGAAAATCGACATCGAGGATGATGGTACAATTACCGGATTGTTTTAATAAATAAACTTTCAAAAAATAAGAAAAGCTCATATTGCATTGCAGTATGAGCTTTTTGAGTTTTTAGTGTTTTATACCAAAAGGAGATGGATTTTAAAACCAGATATAGAGAATATTAATATTTGCCATCATGAATTAAAACCCTATATTCGCCTTAGACAAATTAGTTTGGTTTTACGGATAATGCGCAGATTTTCAATAACGGATAAATTAATTATTGCATCACTTCTCATAAGTGTTGTAACCATCATTATTGTTGCATCCTATTCTTTTTATAAGGCAAAAAAAGTTTTGTTGGACCGTTCTTTTCATCAGTTGAATTCGGTGCGGGTAATTAAAACCAATTTGATTGAAAAATTCTTTTCAGATTGTCAAAAAGAGGTCTTTTTGGCCAAATCGTCGATGGATGTTAAACAGCTGACTCAATGGATTGACGGTAATTCGGGAAATGCTATGCTTAATTCCACACGCCAGGATACGCAATTTATTAAAAGTCCGTTTATTTCTGAGTTGTCTAAGGATTATTATAGTAGAATTTATATTATTGGTAGAAACCATAAGGTCTTTTTTATTAAGCCAAATAATAAGTTGAAGCCTGTCGATAGCATGGCTATAGCGCATTTGTGGCAGCAAATTACGAAAACAGATTCGGTTTTCATTCAAGATTATTCCATTGATTCTCACTCAAACCAAAACCTAAATTTATCCGCATTTATTCGCGATGAATTGCATAAAGTAATCGGGATTATCGTTTTTGATATTAAGCCCCAGGCTATTGATCGAATTATGCTAAATGAAGACCAGGAGAATGGTTTGGGGAAATCGGGAGAAACCTATCTTGTGGGCCCCGATTATTTAATGCGTAGTTCGTCACGGTTTCAAGACAGCTCTGTATTGAGAACACGCGTACAAACCCTGGCTGTTGATTCTGCTTTTGCGAATTTATCCGGCACAAGAGTAATCAAAGATTATCGTGGTGTTGATGTTTTGAGCTCCTATGCCCGGATTCATATTCCGAATCTCAATTGGGTATTGCTGTCTGAGATTGATTATAAGGAAGTTCTTAAACCGGTTTTCCGAACAAGAAACGAGATTGTTATAGTCAGTATTTTTATTTTTACGATTGTTTTATTGGTAGTTATTATTTTGTCAAAAAGAATCACACGCCCCATTCAAAAGCTTATTTCGGCAGCGCATAAAGTGGGGCAAGGCGACCTCGATGTAAAGATTCAAAATAAACTGAATGACGAAATAGGGGAGCTAATCGATACCTTTAATCAAATGGTTGAACAACTCAAAGCTCAGGCGCATGATTTGGAATTGGAAAAACAAAAAAGTCTAAAATCGCTGTTTGACGGGCAGGAAGTGGAACGGCAACGACTATCACGTGAGTTGCACGATAGTTTGGGTCAGTTCCTAATTGGATTGAAACTCAAATATGAAAGCTGCTTGAGCAAACCCATGAAACAGTCCGAAGAGTTTCAAAGTATGGGAGTGCTATTTGATCAAACCATTGAGGAGGCACGCCGAATATCCAATAATTTGATGCCTGCTGCTTTGTCGGAGTTTGGCTTGACAACGGCCGTGCGAAACATCTGTAATAGCATATCTGATATTGCTGATGTGGATATACAATTCACGTCCAAGGGAAGTGGAAAAGACCTAAATATAGAGGTCGAAATTTATATATTTCGCATTATCCAGGAGGCACTGACAAATATCTTAAAGCACGCTCAAGCAAAAAACGCCTGGGTAAGCATTGGCTTTGAAAAAGAACGTATTTTTGTAGTGATTGGAGATGATGGAAAAGGGTTTGATAAAAACACGACAATTTCAGCAAATTCCAATGGCTTGAATAATATTAAAGATCGGGTTTTATTGTTAAATGGCGAACTGATTGTAAACAGTGTAATTGGCAAGGGAAGTAGTTTGGAGATTAGTATTCCAAAATAAATGAATGGCAATGGAAAATATAAAAATCATTTTAGTGGATGACCATCAAATTGTACGAGATGGAATAAAGTCTTTGCTCTCAGGAGATCCTTCCATTGAGATTATTGATGAGGCCAAAGATGCCATGAGCCTTTTTGGAATACTGCAAGAAAAAGTTCCGGATGTTTTGCTTTTGGATATTTCTCTACCGGGTATGTCGGGAATAGAGGTGGCCAAAAGAATGAAAATTGATTTTCCTCAAGTGAAAATATTGATGCTATCGATGTACACTTCAGAGGACTTTATTTTCAACGCATTAAAAGGTGGTGTTATGGGCTATTTACCAAAAAACACCACACGCGAAGAATTACTTACTGCCATTAACACAATTTTTTCTGGTGGAGAATATTTCAGTAAATCTGTTTCAGATACGATTCTGAAAAGATATGTAAATACGGCAAAACAGGGTGGCGAGCTTACAGATGATAAACTCAACAACCTCACAGGTCGTGAAAGAGAAATTCTGCACTATGTGGTGGAAGGGAATAATAATCAAACTATTGCCGATAAACTATGTATTAGCATCCGCACCGTTGAAACGCATAAGAGCAGCATTATGCGCAAGCTCGATTTGGGCAATACTGTTGATTTAATAAAATTTGCCATCAAGAATAAACTTATTGAGTTATAATTGAATAAGTATTTTCAGCTAAATTTTAATTGTCACAGCATTTTTTACTTTTTGTTTTTACCCATGCCCTAAAGGGAACCAAAAAGTAAAAAATGAATCTTGTTTTTTCAATGGTTTCAACCTTTAGGGTTGGGGTAAAAAACCATTGAAAAAGTGGTGAGGAATAGAACTTAGCCGCATTTTCTAATCCTTCTTCTACGTGAATCACGTAGGGAATTTTACGTATTTCCACAATTGTATGATAATTTGGTTTTTTCCAACTTTGCTTCCATAATTTTTAATGTGAGCAGATATGAAAAAACGTTACGTACTATTATTGTTTATCATAGGTTTGAGTGTATTTTCAACACCAAAACTTATTGCCCAAAGTCAGGACTCAACGCAAACTCAGGCAACAGAAGCTTCATCTCAGTCTCAATGGATTGATTTAAGTTGTGATTTGATGAGTCGCTATATGTGGCGTGGAACACAGTTTGGTGGCAATTCGCCAAGCATTCAGCCAGGTATAGAACTGAATTATAAAAATTTCACACTAGGTACTTGGGGAGCTTATTCTACCGGAGGCGTTCATGCTTCGCAGGAGTTGGATTTATATGCCAGTGTAAATCTATTTAAGGACATGTTTACGGTAATTGTAACCGACTATTATTTTCCCTCAGATACTGCAAATTACGATTATCTTGGTTATGATAGCAAAACAGGCCATGTGCTTGAAGGAGGATTAATATTTAATGGCACAAAAAAGATTCCAATTACTTTTAGTGCGTATGTAAATTTCTATGGACATGATGCTAAACGAATGGGTGACAATCCTGCAGATACAACGACTTTTAATAAAGATATTGGCCTACAATTTTCCAATTATTTTGAATTAGGTTATACTAAAACACTCAAAGGCGGTATTGATTTCCAAGCATTTCTTGGCTTTACTTTAAGCAACCCTAAAGCAGCTGATTCGAGCATAGGTTACATGGGAGAGCAAGGGTTTTATGGTGATGCACCAGGGATAGTGAATGTTGGTTTTACCGTTTCCAAGGGTGTAAAAATTACTAAGTCGTATTCTTTACCATTAACGGCTTCATTTATTGTCAATCCAAATGCAAAAAGTGTTCATTTGGTTTTTGGATTGTCTTTTTAATTATTCATTTTAAATATTTATAATCATGGGTTTTGATACAGGAACAACCACATTTATGATTCTTAGCACAAGTCTCGTAATGTTAATGACTCCCGGACTGGCATTCTTTTATGGCGGTTTAGCGGGAAAACGCAATATCCTGGGAATTATGATGCAAACATTTGTGTCCTTAGGTATTACAACAGTTTTATGGATTTCCTTCGGGTATTCACTATGCTTTAGTGGTGGCGAAGGCGGAATTATTGGTAACTTAGATTGGGCATTTTTGAACGGAATACCTTTCAATAATCCTTATAGCGGTGCCAATGGAGAATATCCCGAATTTATTTTTATTGCTTACCAAATGATGTTTGCAGTGATTACACCTACCTTGATTACAGGGGCCTTTGTAAATCGTGTTACATTTAAAGCTTATTTAATATTCTTAGTAGCATGGCAAATATTTGTGTATTACCCATTTGTTCACATGATTTGGGGTGGTGGATTTTTAGCTGAGTGGGGTGTTCTTGACTTTGCGGGTGGAATAGTCGTGCATGCTACGGCAGGTTTTGCGGCCTTGGCTTCGGTTATTTACGTTGGAAAACGAACTGATACAAAATCGCCACCAAATAGTATTCCTTTAGTTGCCATCGGAACAGGTTTATTATGGTTTGGCTGGTACGGTTTTAATGCCGGTAGCGAATTGAAAGTGGATGCAATCACAACCACAGCCTTTTTGAATACCGATGTTGCGGCTTCTTTTGCTGGAGTAACATGGCTTATAATCGAATGGTTTAGAGAAGGTCAGCCTAAGTTTGTTGGTTTGCTAACGGGCTTTGTGGCTGGATTGGCAACAATAACTCCCGCAGCAGGTTTTGTGCCTCTTTGGGCAGCTATGGTTATTGGTATTGCAGCAGGTTCTCTTTGTTTTATTGCTGTTCAGGTTAAAAATAAACTTGGATGGGACGATGCCCTTGATGTATGGGGAGTTCACGGAATGGGAGGTGTCTTCGGAACAATCCTCTTGGGTGTTTTTGCATCCTCAGCTATTAATGGACAGTCTGGCCTTTTAGAGGGTGATACTGCATTTTTCCTTAAAGAAACGGTAGCTGTTATCGCTGCTGCTGCTTATGCATTCTTATTTACTTACGTAATGCTTATTGTTATCAACCTTATTACAAGAGTAAAAGTGTCGGACGAAGAAGAAAGCCAAGGATTAGATTTTTCACTTCATGGTGAGAAAGCCTATGATGAAGGTGCACTTTAAGGTTTTAGTGCTTTCAATATCTTTTGTTTTTTTTAATGGAAAAGGGACTGTCAATTTTGACGGTCCCTTTTCTTTTGTTTCATTGATGATAAAATAATACCAATTGTAGTTTCAAATCATAGACAATGGTCAATGCCGAGATTGCAAGTCGTATGCATTAAAATTATTCAGCATTTGATTGTTCAATCAGAACATCTTTCGCCTTCCATCTTCGGTCTTCTATCTTCTGTCTTCTATCTCCCTTCTTCCGTCTTCCAGCTTCTCAATTAACCAAATCCATTTCTTTGATAAGTCGGTCAGCACCTGCAAATTTATCAATGATAAATAAGCAGTAGCGAACATCCAAAGTGATATTACGACATTGGTCGGGGTCGTATTTCAAATCGCTCATAGTGCCTTCCCAGTTTCTATCGAAGTTGAGTCCAATGAGTTGTCCATCGGCATTTAGCACTGGACTTCCGGAGTTTCCTCCTGTTGTATGATTTGATGCAATAAAACAAACATGCATAGTTCCGTCTTTATCTCCATATTGACCGTAATCTTTCGTTTTATACAATTCCTTCAATTTAGGCATTACCACATAATCATAAATATTAGGATTTTCCTTCTCCATGATTCCTTTTAACGTGGTATAATATTTATACTCAACTCCATCACGAGGCTCATAGCCTTCTACTTTTCCGTAAGCTACACGGAGTGTTGAATTGGCATCAGGGTATAAATAATGATCTGCATTCTTTTCTAAAATCAGTTTCATATAGCGCTGTTGCAAGCTGTCAATTCTGTTTTTTTGAATGCGGTATGTAGGCATAATATTATTCCTATAATTTATCAAAATGCTCATAGCATACTGATATAGTGGATCGTCAGCAATACGTTGCCAATCAGAAGCTTTATAGTTTTTCAAGAAGTCGGCTAATTGGGTAGGAACAGGAAATATGCTTTCAGCATATACAAAATTCGTGTATTTATCTAATTTGTCTTTATACTTTTTGTCGATTAGATTTTCAAAAATATTGGGTTTGGGTGCATTATAAGGAAATTGATCATAGGCTGTTACGCAGGCCTTAAATAATTGTTTGTCCACACTCTCATCAT
>QNXT01000157.1 GCA_003973505.1 Bacteroidota bacterium | reverse complement strand
TTTTCATAAGAATTAAAGTGTCATTTTTTATCGGTTTCCGTTTTGGTAAATCTAATAAACGGGCACGTAAAGGCTTTTCTTTTTTCAACCAATTGGCTAGGGTTTCGGGTCTATGAAAACCAAAAACGGTTCTTGCACGAGGTTTAGGATCACGATAATCTGTAAAATGAGTTATAATACCTGTGCTTTCATATACAAAAGGCAATGCTTCGTTATTCAAATATTTCAGCTTTGACTTTGCATATCTTGTTGATTGTTCTTCAACTGTCGTGATTCTAAAACCCTCTTCCTCTCTTTTTGCCTCAATTATCCCAACAGCTTTGGCATTTACAAATAGTGCGTAGTCTGCTTCCCCAGCATCTGTTAGATACTCACGTATTGCAACACCCCTATTTGCATGCAAATTTATCCTCTTCTTAGATTGAATAACCCAGCCAGCCTCTTCAAGCATTTGATCAATTTGATCTCTTGCTAACTGTTCTGGGTCTTGGTTTGGTAGAGCACTCATTTTCGTTTTTTTCAATTCCAATCAAAAGTACAAAAAATGTTGTTTTGTACTAAAAAATTAACGAAAACGAATTTATTATCTCTTACCAAATCCTATACATTTTGGATTCATATTAATGCATCAAACTAAAACCCAAACAGCATCTAATAAAGATGAATTCCAAGTCAAGAACAAAAGAATCCCTTACTTCACAGGGAAATAAATATTTGTTACCCACTTCGATGAATCGGGTTCTGAACTTGGGTCAGTTAGATATTCTTCCCAAGGGTCACCATCCATTATTAGTGAATTATAAACAACATAATTGTCCAATGCTACCCAAGCATTATATGAACCATCGTAGGGTCCGGTATATTTTATCATTATGGTTTTTATACGAGGTATTTCGGTAGTGTAAATATTTTTGGCTGCAATCGTACTATCTATTGTCATGGGAATCATACAAGTAAATAGCGACTCGCCCTCAGGCTCATATTTATGCCATTGCACAACGGGAGCTCCGCTTGCTTGAATTTTTTTCTCATCCAGTACTTTCTTGATTGAGTTAAAACAATCCGCCATTGTTTGAGACATATCTTGCATTGTGCTCTTTGCATTTTTGGCTAAAAAAGTAGTTTCCTCAAAAGTGTCTTCAATAATTTCGTAACCAAAGTATTCGGGTTTACTCAAATTATTCTCTACGTAAGCCTTCAAATGCTGCAAACCCAAAGCAAAATTATGGTTATAGCCTTTTTGTAACATCCAACCCACAAAGCGACCAAAAGGATAGGGTAAATCATGGATATTTCGTTCCCATTTCACAATCACTTCTTCCCCATCTGTTTCAAAACGAAAATCCATTTCCGCTTTACGATCCTTGTTAGGAACCGTCATTTCCGTTTTTATACTGCTAAAGGGTTTGCTTTCGACAATAGTAAGAATCGACTCACCCTCCTTCTTATCTGTCCAATGCACTTTGGCGCCAACTCCCTTTTCACTACCCTCAAATCGAGCTGAAAGTGTGGTATCTTTCCATGGTGACCAATTATTCCAATTATGCAAATCATTAACCTGATTAAAAACAACACCAATAGGTGCTTTTATTCGCACACTCTGACTAATATGTATATCTGATGGTAAAAAGAAAGCCCAACTTAATAAGCCGAGAAGCATTACTACCATAATGCTTGTTAGTATTTTGATTGTTTTCATAGTCTATCGTTTTCTAGCTTTAATAAAATCAAAAGTAGCTAATTCTTAAACATAAGAAAGCCGAAATTTAGATTAAATTTCGGCTTTCAGATAAAAATAAATTTGGTATTACTTATTTGGAGTAACCATCAACTTAATATCCTCAAACTGATTATCATTACTCAAACGAATAAAGTACATTCCACTACTCAATTGGTTTGCATTCATATTAATTGTTTTAAATGTAGAATCTATTTGTTTTTGAATAAGTAGTTTACCCATAAAGTCATAAACACTAATCATAGTATAGTTCAAATGATCGCCAAGGTCGATGGTAAACTTACCACTTGTTGGATTTGGATATACTTTTATAGTTGATTTTTCGGAAGCATTATCTATGCCTGTGGCACTACCAATCGTTACCGATTTTGTTTTCGAATCGGTACCACATCCATTGTTCACAGTTAATGTAACAGAATAAGTTCCATTTTGCAAATAAAGGTGTGTAGGCTGTCCTAAAGTAGAACCCTGACCATCACCAAAGTCCCATGAACTAGCACCTGGATTTGTTGACATATCCGAGAAGTCCACATAAGGATCGTTATTTGTAAGAATAAAATCAGCTGTAGGTGCAGCATTATTGATATATGCATGTACCTCAACTCGATTACTTACACAAGGAGCTTTTCGCACCTTCCAGTCGTAGAAATAATAATAATAACCCAATGGGTTGGATGAAGCACTACTTCTTTTAATGCTCAAATATCCAGACATAGTATAGGGATAATTTACCCCTGCATTATTACGAAACATATTCTTTCCTCCCAATGAATAATCAGTACCCGCAGGAATAGTAAAACCAAGATAAACCTGTGTTTCACCAGCAATTACATTTACTGTTTTAGTAGCTATAACTGTACCCGCTGAATTTCGTAATGTAATGATTCTACTTCCTGCAGATGATGCATAAACGGTTACACTATCCAGAATAAGTGTTTTATAAACATCAAAAATCAAGGATTGCTGTGCATTCAAATAACTTCCAGGTCCAGCCTTGGTAGCTTTTCCTGCATTAACCATAGGACTTGCAATTTCATTTTCAACCCAATAAGAAGTACTTTGACTTAAGTTGGGAGTTGTAAATGTCATTCCTGTATCCAAAACGGTTTGAGAAGTAGCCGAGCTATACCATTTTACCAAACCATTTGCTGAAGCATGCAATTGCATGGAACCTGAATTACAGCGTGCTTTATTAGGAGCATAAGGTGCAAGCGGTTTATTGATATGAATATAAGCACTCTTTACGATTGTATTATTGCCATAAGCATTAGTGGCTGTAAGTTTCACATCATAATAGCCATTGGAAGTATAGGTATGACTTGGATTTTTCTGCGTTGAAGTAGTTCCATCACCAAACTCCCATAGCCAACTGGTTGGTCCATTGGTAGAATTATCCGTAAAATTGATTAAGCCTACACAACTAACTGTATCGTCGGCAGTAAAACTTGATACGGGTGGAACTGTCGCTACTACACATTGCCAGCTTGCAACAAATCCAATATCGGTAATCATATTGTCGGTAAATTGTTGCAATGTAATGGCTCCACTATTTGCTGTAACAGTTCCTCCATTAGGCAATTGACTACCGTCATAAGTACCTATTAATGGTGCCGATGTTGAAGTTCCATCGTATATTTTAAGATAATCATAACCCGATTCGTAACCGAAAGAAGTAAAAGTAAGTGAAACACTTGAAGCTCCGACTGGAGCAATGGTAGTCTTTACGTTTGTACCATTAGAATAGTTTCCATTTCCTCCTTCATCATATAAATATCCTGTACAACTTGTAATGGTTGAACTACCCGTTGATGGCATATTTACAATGCATGGATTTTGTGAATCAATACTAATATATTCACTCTTTGTAAGGGTATCCGAACCACAACTTCCGCCATCCACTATTAATGTAACATTATATGAACCATAATTATTGTAGGTATGAGTTGGTTGGTATTGTGTACTATTTCCACCATCTCCAAACAACCATTGATAATTAATTCCATTACTACTCAGATTTACAAATTCAACACTTGCAGGAGGTGCACAATACTCCGTAATTGCTGTTGTAAAATCAGCATGAACACCATCCACATATTTACCACCAATTCCTACTGCATAAAATGCATTTGTAACTGCTTCAACAGGGGATGAACAAGGACCATATAATTCTATTGCAGACTTGATTGAATAAAAACGTGCATCGGCGTATTGAGAAGTATTGGTTAAATATACTGTCAATGTGCGGAAAGCAATAGCTGCAGCTGTATCTATTCCTACACCTACAACGTTAAACGTATCAAGGTTGTCATTAACACCCGTTCCTCCCTCTGATGTCAAATAGAACCAATAGTTTAATACACCTGAATTTGTATGCACACCACCATTGTCAGCAGAACCGAGATAATAATTTGTACCTAAATAGGTGTCAGGGTCTCCCATTGATTTTGGATCTGCCATATTACGAATGATAAAATTAATATCCTCACCCATGGTCCAATTTCCTGTTTTACCATAATGCTCAATGGCAGTCCCAAAAATATCACTATAAGCTTCGTTCATTGCTCCAGACTCATCTTGGTAATCTAAATCAGCTGTATTACTTGTAAGTCCATGTGTAATTTCATGACCAACAATATCAATGGGAACCAATGGATCAACACTTGAGTTTCCATCACCAAAAGTCATCACCTGACCATTCCAATAAGCATTTACATAATTATTATCGTAATGCACATAACCTTTTAAGGCAAAGCCATTTCCATCAATACTATTTCTATTGTGCTTATTCAAATAATAATCATAGGTCATTTCCATACCCCAATGAGCATCGGTAGCCACTTCGTCTTTATTGGCATTATAATTATTCCAAACATTATTGGAATCCGTAAAATCAACAGCCGAACCATAGGAAGTACCATTGTTCATATCATAGGTTTCAATACCATTTCCACGACCACTTTCGCGTAACCTAAATGAATTTGGAGAAACATAATCCGCAGTAATGGTTTTAACACCACTATATTTTGTATTCGCAGTTCCAATAGAGTCAGTATGGTGGATTTTATCGTTAACAAATAAAATATCCCCATTTTGAGCATCAACATATATATCAGCTCTACTCATTGGCTTATGTGCATAAATATCAAACTTATAAGTCAATCGATATTGATTCGATTTTTTATTTTTAATAACCGACATTTCTGCTTTTGGGTAAAAAGTGGCTTTTGGATCCTCTTTATAGCTTTTAATCCAAGCCTCTTCTTCAGGAAGTTCCCATTTATAAACCTTTGCATTTACCTTATTCAAAGCAAATTGTAACGCTTGGGCTTCTGTAATACTCTTAGTCGTAGCACTTGCGGCATTGGGAATAAGCAATCCATTAATGGAATGAACTTTATTGTTTTTAATGTGAGCCATAAACATGGCATCACGCACCATAACGTTATTCACCGTTTGGCGATAACGAATATGAGTAAATCCCAATTGATCGGTTTGACGATTCATCTCAACAAATGCACAATTCTCAGGCATTTTGTAAATTCGTTTCAACCAAGTATCTAAAATTGAAAATTCAATCTCTTTTCCCTGTCTAAATTCAATGTAAGTTGGCAGTTTCGATTTTTGGTCAATGCGAACATTGCTTGCACCAGAAATAAGCTTATCAGCTTCAATACCATAGTATTCCTGTGCAATTAAACCCATCCATAAAAAAATGGACAGACTCAATAGTAACAATTGTTTCATAGATATTTATATTTAATTTGTGTGTGTGCGTTTATTGGACAAATGTAAACAAATTTGGTTGCTTTTGTTATAAAATCATTGAAATATAAATCAGAAATTGGCATTCAAATTTCATTTTGGAAACGATTATTAAAGTCCTTCCTTTACAGAAATTCACAATCAAATAGAGATAAATAAAAAGTTTGTTAAAGCCATACGAATTAGATACTTTTGCACTTTGGTTTGCAATAATGCATCATAACAATTTAATATACAAATGATCAATAAGTTATCTATTATTATTCCTGTTTATAATGAGGAAAGAAGCGTACACAAAATACTTGATTTGGTTCGAAAAGTGAAGCTTATTAATGATATTGAAAAAGAGATTATTATCGTGAATGATGCATCTACCGACAAAACACAGTCTGTTTTGGAAGAGTATATAAAACTGCACCCAAATGAAGGTCTTAGACTTTTTACACACGAAGTAAATAAAGGAAAAGGAGCTGCATTGCATACGGGAATTGCTCAGGCTACAGGAGATTATTTAATTATTCAAGATGCCGATTTAGAATACGACCCAGAAGAGTATAATATTCTTTTAGCCCCTGTGGTTAAAGGAGTTGCTGATGTGGTTTATGGTTCTCGATTTATGGGAGGAACACCCCACCGAATTCTCTTCTTTTGGCATTCTATAGGAAATAAGTTTTTGACTTCACTGTCAAATGCATTTACCAATTTGAATCTGACCGATATGGAAACATGCTATAAACTGTTTCGCACGGAATTAATTCAAAAAATAAAGCTTAAGGAAAATCGGTTTGGATTTGAGCCCGAAGTCACAGCTAAGGTGTCACGTATTCCTAATACAAGAATCTACGAAGTGGGAATTTCTTATTACGGCCGTACTTATGAGGAAGGAAAGAAAATCAGTGCAAAGGATGGATTTAGAGCGATTTATTGCATTCTGAAATATAATATTTGGAGTAAAAAAGCCTAGTGTTTTTTTTAGAGAAAGCAAAGAGAAAAATTATAACTAATGGAAGAAAAAGACTATTTATTTGGCAAAACACTTAATGAGCTTAAGGAAGTTTGCAAGGAACTTAACTTACCGGGTTTTACAGCCAAACAAATTGCCGACTGGCTTTATAAAAAAGACATTGATTCCATTGATGAAATGAGCAATCTTTCGAAAAAATCACGTGCTTTATTAAATGAAAAGTTTGATTTTGGCACCTCAAAGCATGTTAGCGTGCAAGAGTCGAAAGATGGAACAAAGAAATACTTATTCAAAACTCCCGCTGGTAAATTTATTGAAGCAGCATATATTCCTGAAAAAAAACGCAATACACTTTGTGTAAGTTCGCAAGTGGGATGCAAAATGGCTTGTACTTTTTGCATGACTGGCCGACAAAAATTTCATGGAAATTTAACCGCAGGTAGTATTGTAAACCAAGTGCGTTCATTACCTGAATGGCAAAAAATTACCAATATCGTATATATGGGAATGGGGGAACCCATGGATAATTTGGATGAAGTATTGAAAAGCCTGGAAATTCTGACTTCAGATTGGGGTATGGCAATGAGCCCACGGAGAATTAATGTATCAACCATTGGTGTAGTCCCTTCGCTTAAACGTTTCTTAGACGAATCGCAAGCTCATTTAGCCATCAGTATGCATTCCCCTTTTGAAGAAGAACGTGCTATGTTAATGCCTGTGCAAAAAGCTTATCCATTAAATGAAATCCTTAATCTTGTTCGCGAATACGATTGGCATGGCCAACGTAGGGTATCGTTTGAATATATTATCTTTGACGGCCTAAACCACTCTGCAAAGCATGTGGCTGAATTGGCCAAATTGCTTGATGGTTTGAAATGTAGAATTAATCTAATTCGATTTCATCAAATACCCGATAGCGAATTAAAATCAAGCAATGATGCCGAAGTAGAACGCTTTATGGAGCAGTTGAATAATCGTGGTATTCGTACAACCATTCGTGCTTCGCGT
>QNXT01000021.1 GCA_003973505.1 Bacteroidota bacterium | reverse complement strand
CCCGTTTTTTTAGGTGAACTTCCTCTTTTATTCAAAAAGCATATTGTAAAGCTCGATGTAGCATTGGTAACGGTTTCACCTCCTGATAAGCATGGTTATTGCTCGCTAGGAACCACAGTTGCTGCAACACAGGCTGCCATTGAGAATGCCAAGCATGTTATAGCTGAAATCAACCCTAAAATGCCACGAACACATGGAGATGGCATCATCCATATTTCGGAATTAGATGCTTTTGTTGAGGTAAATCGTGAATTGGTTTCTCATGAAGTAGTAAAACCAGATCCTATAGAACAAAAAATAGGTGATTATATAGCCGAAATGATTGAAGATGGCAGTACACTTCAAATGGGTATTGGTAGTATTCCTGATGCTGTATTAACCTGCTTAACCAATCATAAAAATCTGGGTATCCACACCGAAATGTTCTCGGATGGTGTGGTTGATTTGATTTTGAAAGATGTTATCAATTGCAACAACAAAAAAATTAATCGTGGTCGAGCGGTTGCAACTTTTCTAATGGGAAGCAAAAAACTATACGACTACGTGGATGACAACCCTTTTATTGAAATGAAAGGAGCCGATTATACCAATAACGTTGGCATAATCAGTCAAAATCCTAAAGTAGTTGCCATTAACTCGGCCATTGAAGTTGACCTTACCGGGCAGGTATGTGCCGACTCCATCGGCATGAGAATGTACAGCGGTGTTGGTGGTCAAATGGACTTTATACGAGGGGCTTCATTAAGCGAAGGTGGTAAACCAATTATCGCCTTGCCATCGGTAACAAAAAAAGGACGTAGCCGCATTGTACCCTTCCTTCAACCTGGTGCCGGAGTAGTAACAACACGGGCACATGTTCACTATGTAGTAACTGAATATGGTGTAGCCAACCTTTATGGAAAAACCATCAAGCAGCGAATTGCCGAACTGGTTAAAATAGCTCATCCCGATCACCGCGAGGTTATTGAACGATCTTATTATGACAAGAAAATTTATTAGGCAGTCACTTTAAGTTCGCTTGTAACTACCTTATTATTATAGGCTTTACTTGAAATATTAGAAAACATTCAATCTATCCTCTTCTGATTTTTTTAGTAAAGCCTAAATATTTTGTGGTGAATTTTTCGGGTTAAGAAATCTTGAAGCCCCTACTCTACTTTTGCCCGGTAATTTCCAAGGCCTTACGAATATTTATCTTTCTTCCATTTTGTAATGCCACCACAAACACATCCTTATGACCAGCTGCTCTAATTCGACCTTGCGCCGCCTTAGCTTCTTGGTAGTTTTTATACGAATTGGTAAAATAAATAGTTAAACCCTTAGAGGTTGTGTACGAGGAAATTCCATTTTCGGACATGGAATTAATCAACTTTAGTTGAGTTGAATTTCTTTTTCCTTTATATGCACCCAACTGCACTTTGAAAACGATACCATTTTCAGCATTTGCATCGGCAACAACAACTTCATTCTGTTGCGTTTTAGCAGCCGCATTTACATTTGCTTTCGATACTGCACCATTTCTATTTATAGAAATATTTTTTGTTCTCGCATCAGCCTCTAGTTTACGAGCTGAGAATAAACTTATGCGTTTTCCATTTTGGAAGGCAACTACAAAGGCATCTTTAATACCGATCTGCCTAATTTGGTCACGAGACGATTTTGCAATTTGCTCCGAGCTGTATTTTCCAGAGAAATAACGATAATAGCCCTTTTTAGTTCGATTAAAATACAATCCACTTAGATTATGTAGTTGACTTGCAGAACGAGGTCCACCAAATACACCTATTTGCACTGAGTAGTAAAGACTTAAACCCGACACTTTAGATTTCGCCGGATAATACTTCATATTATTTTCAACTGCATACTTTGCCAAACTCGCTGTGGTAAATGCTTTTCCGTTTTTAATTAATTGGTTTGCGTCTTCTATTGAAATACGTTGTCCATTAAAATAAACGACAATAAAGGCTGCAGGGAATCCCTTATCATGTATTTGATCGCGCGCTTTAGCTGCCGAAATGTAATTTGGGAAAGAACCTGCAACATAATAGGTTAAATCCGAGCCTGCATGTTTTTCCTTAACCACCGGACTGATGCCTTTGAAATAATTCAAAGGAACCTCATTCCTAAGAGCCTCTATCTGAACTTTAAATACTAAGCCATCTAGCTTTCTACCTTCATCTATCACCTGATTATCATCCACTTTGGTATTGAGTTCTATGCCCATTCCTTTAGACGACACATTAGAAAAATCTTGTTTTTCGTCACTTTGCTGCATTTCTTCTATAGACGGAATACCCAATGTAGTTTTATTGTTAACAGCGAGTTCCTCTTTATTTTCACTAAGCTTATAATACGCTGTATTATTTCGAATAGCAAATTGAACTAGGCCATCGCTTGTATAGGCTTTTCCCTCTTTTATCAAACGACGAGCCTGAGCAATACTAATTCGACGACCATCAAAATACGCCACAATAAAAGCATCCTTAAAGCCTTTGGCACGAATTGCATTACGTGCAGTAATCGCATAATTATAGTTTGGAAATATTCCACCCACATAACGAATAAAGCTGGAATTTGGAATTTTCTCAGCCGCTATAGGACTAATACCAGGGAAAGTACTCGCAGGCATACGACGTTTGAAAGCAGCCATTTGCACCTTAAAAACCAATCCCATAGGAAGTAAATCCTCATTATCCGGAATTTGTTCTTTTGTATTTACTATCTCATTATTTGTGGATAAATTCGTTTTAATTCCAAAATCTTTACTTTTTAATAAAGAATTGTTTGCAGAATAATATGTCGCGTTTTTATCAACTTCTTGTTGGGTCAATTCCTGCTCTGTAGCTTTTTCTTCAACAGGCTTTTTTGCTAATGCTGAATCCTTTGAAGGAGTTAAGACAGGAACAACTACCAATTCATTAGCATTCTGAACTTCACTTTCGTTTGCTGCAAGTTCTTGATTTTCTTCCCTACTTATATTTTCCTCTTTAGCAGCTAGTGAATTATTATCAGCAATTAAATTGCTATCTTTTTCTTCAACCACGTTTTGTACAAATGCTGAATCTTTTGAAGGAGTTAAGACAGGAACAACTATTAATTCATTTCCCTTGTCCTTATTCTCATTTTGTGCAGCTAACTCTTGATTTTTTTCCTTCTCCAAATCATCCTTTTCATCGAAAGGTATTTCTTCTGCTGTTCGCTTATTTGAATTATTATTTTGGGCTACAACTGCTCCTCCTTCGATAATTTGCAAAAGCTTCTGTTGATTCTCAATGGCAAGATTTTCATACTTTTCAGCCTCTGCCACTATCATTTCTTGCTCTTCTTTCGAATATATATTCTCAGCTAATTGCTTTCTTCTTTCAGCAGCAGCAGCTTGATTTTCTGAGGCTTTACGACTATAACTCAATGCCTCTTCGGTAGCAAATCCTGTTTCGCTATTGGATAATTTAGAAGCAATTTTTGCACTATTCTCATGATAATTCACATTGTTTTGCTTGGCAACAATATCAACCGATGCAAGTCCTATTTCAAAGGCAATGCTTTCATCATTCTTTGCCTTTGCTAAAGCTTCTTTCCTACTTTTTCCTTTTAGATTTTCTGCTTCTTGACGATGTTTACGTGCACTCTCATTTAAGCTATCTTTCATAATCGCCAAATCGGCAAGTAAGCGCTCCACGTCAAGTTCTTTTGCATCAAAATGAGATACATAAGCTTTTGATTCTATTTTATTTATTTGCTTATTCAAAGCATCCAATTCTTCAGAATACGCCTTTTTATCATTATTCAAAACGATAATTACAGAATCAATTCTCTGTATTTCCGCTTTATCAAGGCTTTCTTCTTGAATTTTTGTCAGCACACGAATCTCATTAACAATACTTTGAATCTCACGGTTTACCAGTTCTCTTTTTATATAGACTAGCTCTTCTTTATTGACTCTATTTGCAGTAATAACAGCCTCACCCAATTGTTCAGCTTTTATGATATCTGTTTCTGCCAATGCTGTATCCGCAATGTTTTCTTTGGACTCCAAGTCTTCTAACACACTATGCGATTGCAGATAATTTGGATTAAAAATATCACTATTTATTGCCACTATCGGAACCTCCTTACTACGCACAATCATCGAACTATCCACTTGCGCCAATTTTTGCTCATCATTCACATATTCAGATTGCTCACGAATCATACTCATAACCATAGTATTCTGTGATTTTAGAGCCCTTAAACTATCAAGTTCTGAATTATTATTTGAAGAATTGGAAAGCTGATTTATTTTCTCATCAAGTAGTTTGTTCTCGTCACGATATGCCTCCAAATAAGCATCTAAAAAATCGGTACTTTTCATCATTGAAGCAAGCATTTCAGCCTGTTGACTTAAATTTATTGCAGAGTCTAATTGTTTATTTGCAATAAAGGTCTTGGCCTTTACTACTTCCTGACTTAAACTTTCAATATGCTGATTATTCTCGTTTCGCTCTTTATTCAAAATATTGGCATATTGCATTGCCGCTTCTTGTTTCTGATTTAGAAGCAATTGCTCTTTTTCTAATTCTCTAATTTCATCAATAAGTTCCGACTGTTGCTTTAATGAAATACTTGTATCAATTTTAGCATAAGCATCCTTTAACTCATTGGATTTCTCTTTTAGCTTCTTATTATATTCTTTAGCCGAGCTTAACGAAAGGGCAATTTGCTTTTCTATTCTTTCATTTTTCTTTTGCACTTCCAAAATTGCATCAACTCGAGGCTTCACAACCATTTTAGCAGTATTATTTTGCTCATCGGTTACATAATTGGGTATCTCTGTTACATCTGTAGCCTCCCATTCTGCAATTTGCTGTTTTTCTTTTGCAACAATCACCTCAGAAATCGTTTCATCAATTGCTTTGAGTTGACGGTTAATCTTCTGATTGCTAAAAGCGGTAACTATATTGTCTTGTTTGCGCATATCTTCAGGAATAACAACATCCGCTTGCAAATTGGAAGTGTCCGTCAATTGATTGCTTTCAGTCAAAACATCACTATTCACAATACGCATCTGTAGCAGCGCTTGCTTATTCGAATGCACAATATCCAACTTATTGTTTAGTCCATCAATAGCCTCTTTCTGACTCTCTATATTTGAAATCAGCGTTTTATATTCTTCACTATCAACTTCCGATTTTTTCTTTTGTCCTTCCAACTCTGAAATAATCGATGTCAAGCTATCCTTTTGATAAATCAATTTGTTCTCTTCTTTCTCTAAAACAGCTATTTTTTCTTGTTTTACAGTTACATCCGTAGAAACAGATTGAAGTTTATTTGAAAGCTCCTCACTAAGTGACTTTGCATTTTCTAAATCATTATTTTCAAGATTTGAAATAATTTTTTCTTTCTTTGTTTCTGCCTGAACTAATAAATCCTTATTTGCATCAACATTTTGCTGATATCGTTTTGCTATTGCGAAACTGGCTGCAGCCTCATGTTTAAGCTTTTCTGCCTCCAACAAACCCTCTTTCAACTGCTTCAATTCCTTAATCTTTTCGTCAGCAGTAATATCCGTCTTAAGGCTATAATCAGCATACTTGGCTTCAAGTTCATTATTCAGTTTCTGATATTCATTATACTTTTCGTTACCTATTCTTAAGGCTATATTTGCTTTTATCTCATTATCTTTCTTGGCTTCAGTTATTTTCGATATTTCATCATCCACTTTAGCTAAAAGAGCAACAGCCTCAGGAGTTTCCATTAGGTCCACCTCTTCATTCTCAACAGAAGTTGCGGTATCCTTAGCTAAATCATTTACTGCTAGTGAAGAATCTGCCTTATTGGACTCTGGCATTTTACCCTTAAGCACTTCTTGCTCATTTACTATATCAGTCTCCTTATCAATAGCAGCCATAGTAACAGCAGCAACTACAGGTTTATCTGATAAATTAACCGCTATTGCTTGCGTTGGCTTAGAAGTTTTTACTTTAGAAATTTGTTGTTCTACTTCTTGTTTATCTGCCTCTGTTAAATAGTTTTTCTGTTTAAAATCAACATTTTCAGCATCCTTATAATAATCACTTAAGGCTTTTTCTGTATAGTTCGTCTGACTTGCAAGATGATCGGCAGCAGTTCGTTCATTTTTCCATTTATCAATATATTCTGTTTTCAAAGCCTCTTTCTTTGATATTTCAGCATTCATCCCCGATATCAACTCCTCATAATCTGCTTTTTCATCCTCATCCTCTGTCCTTGCCAATTCGGCCTTATACTCATCTCTTTCCGACTTTAAGCTTTCAATCTCCTTATCTAGTGATTCCGACAATTCATAATACTTAGAAGCCTGTTCTCTTTTATTTTTTACTTTTTCATGTTGAACATCTATAAGTTTTTGAGCATAGCTATCATCATATTGCGTTTCATTGCGAAGGCTAATTACTTTTTTATAAATAGCTAAAACAGAATCTTTATTCCCATTGCTTTGATAATACTGCATATTCGAAGCCAACTCTATCAATTTATTTGCAGTCCATTCCGAATTTACTATTTCCTGAGTCAATTCTTGATCTATCTTAAGGGCAGCTGAGGCAGCACTCTGATATTTCGCAGCCTCTCTTTCCCCTTCACTTCCCATATTAGCATATATTTCTTCTGCCTGTTTCTTATTCTTTAGGTAAACTCTTTGAATACTCTTTTTCTGTTTTTTCAAACCTACAATACGGTATTTCATCTCTCGGTAGCTTGCAAAAGTTGAATCAACAGCATCATCTACTGAAATATTAAGTTCCGTTTGCTGAGTACCAACTACCACTCCATTTTTCAAACTATCATTCTCATTTTCTGCATTTTGCGAAATATCAGACGAATCAGATAAAACCGACATTTTCGCTTTATAGTCCGAAATATCAATATTGGTTTTCATATCAGCTACATCTTTTATTAAACGGATAGCTGCTTCTACATCATTACCTTCCTCAAGAATTTTAGCAAAATCTTGCTGTTCTTCTTTCTTATCGATTCCAATTTTATATACATAAATCAACCCATCGACACTACTTCGAGTGGAAGCAAAGCTGGCAAAACGATTGGCTGTATCAGGCACATAAAATATATCATCGAAAGGAGTATTAATTGGAAAATTCATGTTTTCAGGCTGCATCCAATCGAACATTCCTGAATTGAAAGTGGACTTAAAAATATCGTAGCCCCCCATACTATTATGACCTTTCGAACTAAAATACAATGTTTGTCCATCGGGAGTAATAAATGGATATGCCTCATCGTAAGGCGTATTTATCTTAGATGAAAGAGCTTGTGGCTCCGACCATTCCCCACCACCCAACTGATGTGCTCGATATATATCTTTTCCATTTTCACCTTTTTCACCATAACTCGAATAATAGATTATTCTATTTTCAGGAATATAAAAAGCGGTATAATCTTTATTGTGACGTTTATCGTAGCGAGTGATTAATTGTTCCGGTTTAATGATAATTATTCCACCAGAACTCTTCATATTATAAGTTCTGTAAAAAGCGCTTTCTTTTACTTCAACTTTA
>QNXT01000013.1 GCA_003973505.1 Bacteroidota bacterium | reverse complement strand
GAATCCATGTTTAACACACAAGCAGGAGTTATTTTTATTGCTTTCTTCTATTCATTTTTGCTTAGCCATTTAAGTCCAACAAAAGAATAATATTTAAACTTCCATTCTAACATATATCACCTTATGTAAATTCATTCTTAATAAGGTCTATCTTTGCTATAATAAATAAGCTAAGCTTATTTTAACAAATTAGTTATTAAGACATTAAACAATATATTATGAAAATTACAAAAGTTTGGGTAGAAGAAGGATGTACTTCTTGTGGCCTATGTGAAGCTACCGCCCCCGATGTATTCGAGATTGATGAAGTTTCGGAAGTTATTAAAGGAATTGACCCTAGTTTATATGATGCCGATATTCGTGAGGCAGCTGAAGATTGTCCTGTTGAGGTAATTCAGTTTACTGAGGAATAAATCAAAAGTTACTAATCAGTATAATGAAACATAGTAATAATACGGGTTTGCAATACCTGTTTTTGATCTCTACCTTCGGAAGACAGGTTTGTGTTACTTTGTGCTACTCCATGTAACTCTGTGTAATAATTATTTATAATTTGGTTATACCACAAAGATTCACAAAGAAGACGCAAAGGTTCACAAAGAAAGAATATAGATACTCAAGGGTTTAACGATGATTAACACTATGACTTTCAAAAAATATCAATTTTTAATAGAGACTGATAAGGTACAATCAGAAAAAAGATTCAAACAAAAAGAGCCACTCAAAATTGAGCGGCTCCTTTTTTTATAGTGAATTTATATCTACTGAATCATCTATATTAAAGCCATCATCACCACCCCCAAATTCATCATTGAATGCGTCAAGGTCAAACTCATCCTTAGCTTCTTCTATACCAGCTCCTTTTCGAACCTCTAATAATTCTATCTCGAAAATTAAATCCTTTCCTGCTAAATCAGAATTAGCATCCAAAATAACAGTATCGCCCTTAATTTTATGCACTTTAAGCACCATCACACCTTCATCGGTTGGCGCCTGTATGGTATCTCCTTTTTTAATCTCTTTATCACCAAAAACCTCTTGGCGATTTACCTCCATCAGTAATTCCTCATCGTACTCACCGTAAGCATCTTTGGCTGGTATTGTTACTGTAACAATATCATTTTCTGACATCTCCATCACTGCTTTTTCAAATCCCGGAATCATCATATCATCACCCAGGGTAAACATGATGGGCTCCCCCGTGCTCACTGTAGAGTCAAAAACTTTACCATTCAAAAACTTACCCGTATAATGTACTTTTACTGTGTCGCCAATATTCAACATAATAAGTGCTTTTTATCAGTTATTAATATGCCACAAAGGTAGGGCAAAGTATTTAAGCACCGAAGAAAAAAATATTACATTTGCACACATTCAGAAATTTAAGGAATAATTAAGAATTACAGAAATATATAAATAATGGATACAAAAAAATCAGGTTTTAATACCAAACTCGTACATGCAGGACAATTCAAAGATCAATTTGGTAGCGCTGTAACACCTATATATCAAACTTCTACATTCGGTTTCGAAAATGCCGACCATGGTGCAGCTTGCTTCTCAGGTGAAAGCGATGGATACATTTATACACGAATAGGCAACCCAACTATCGGTGCATTGGAAGATGCTGTAGCTGAATTAGAAGGTGGATATCGCGGTGTTGCATGTGGTTCAGGAATGGGTGCTGTAACAGCTGTTTATTTTGCATTTCTTGGTGCAGGTTCTCACATTGTGAGTCATAATGCAGTCTATGGACCTTCTCGTGGTGTTATGGAAACATTCTTCCGTAAGTTTGGCGTTGAGTCAACTTATGTGGACGCTTCAAATGCAGAGAATGTGCGTAATGCTATTCAGGAGAATACTAAACTAATTTATTTGGAAACTCCCGCTAATCCAACTATGGATTTAACTGATTTGGAAGAAGTAATGAAAATTGCCAAAGAGCATAATATTCCGGTTTGTGTGGACAATACCTTCAGTTCTCCATATCTGCAAAAACCTTTCGAATATGGTGTTGATGTGGTTTTACACTCTATGACAAAATTTATCAACGGACATGCTGATATCGTGGCGGGTATGGTGGTTACTCGTACTGAAGAGCATTATCAAAACATCCGTAATGCCATGGTGAATATTGGAAGTAATATGGATCCTCACCAAGCATATATGGTAAGTCGTGGTTTGAAAACCCTATCAATCCGTATGGATCGTGCCATGGAAAATGCACAGAAAGTAGCTGAATATCTTGAAGCACATCCAAAAGTTGAGTGGGTTCGTTTCCCCGGATTGAAATCACATCCTCAGTACGATTTAGCTCAAAAGCAAATGTCGGGACCAGGTTCTACCCTGGCCTTTGAATTGAAAGGTGGATTAACTGCAGGAAAAACCATGATGGATAACGTGCATTTGGCATTATTAGCTGTTTCTCTTGGTGGAATCGAAACCTTGATTCAGCATCCTGCTTCGATGACACATTCTAAACTCACTAAAGAAATGCGCGAAAGTGCTGGCATTACTGATGGTTTAGTGCGTATGGCAATCGGAATTGAAAATATTGAGGATATTATTGCTGATCTTGATCATGCATTAAATATGATTAAATAACCAATAGAAATTTTTTATCAAGGGCTATTTACTCCGTAGATAGCCCTTTTTCTTTTAACTTTGTATTAAAATACCTGACCATGTCAAAAAAACAAAAACACTTTTTTCTGGTATTAATAATAATACTCAGTATCGGATTTATCATTTTTCTGATATATCGTCCTGATAAAGAAGTTCCAAGCCCAAGTGCAAGTGAGCAAAGAGTTTATCACGCTATTCCTTTCCGTGGCACTTCCGATTTCTTTCCAAGCAATCATGGCGACCAATTATTAAATTACAAAAGCATCAGCTTAGCCTATAATGAACAGCATGAGCAAGCTATTTGGGTTTGTTATTTACTCACAAAAAACCGCTTAAACAATCCTGTTTGTAAGCGTAATAATCGATTTAAATCAGACCCAAACGTACACTCTAAATCAGCTAGTACAAAAGACTATTCCAAAAGTGGTTATGACCGTGGACATTTAGCTCCAGCAGCAGATATGCTATGGTCTGAAAAAGCCATGCAAGAGAGTTTCTATATGAGTAATATGAGTCCGCAGAAGCCGGGATTTAATCGAGGTATATGGAAAAAACTGGAAGGGAAAGTTCGTAAGTTGGCATTAATTGAGGATAGTTTAATTATTATTACGGGACCAATTTTTGAAGATAATTTAGGTAGCATCGGCCAGAATAAAGTGAGTGTACCTGGATACTATTATAAAGCGATTATTGATATTTCAGCACCACAAATTGGAAGTGTTGCTTTTATTATCCCCAATCGAAATACAAAATTACCCCTTGATAAGTTTGCCATTAGCATCGATAGCTTAGAGAAAGTGTGTCGTTTAGATTTTATGGCTCCACTTCCCGATTTATTGGAAAAACAATTGGAATCAAGGATTGATAAATCCTTATTGGAACATATCATGCAGTAAACTACTCATCCTCCACAGAATATTTCATTTCAAACATAGGATTACTACCTATATTTTTCGGTGAACTTGCATTATAAGGCTGTATACTGATTTGTGTGCTATCATTTTTCAATTTCAAATATCCCATTATTTTGTCTTCACGCATTTGCGAATATACATGATACAAAGAGTCTGCTTTATGATAACCAAATAAACTAATGCAATCTTTAGGAATATTTACGCTGTCTTTCAAGGTTTTTGATTTTATAAAAGCCAAAAATTCTTCTTCATTATTCAAATAATCAAGCTCATGCTCCTGATAAAACAGTTTCCCAATTTCATTACTTGCAATGGCCTCTTTTTCTTTATCAATATCATTAAAATATGCCATTTGAATATTCAATCCCGGTTTTGATTTTTCCAATTTAATTAGCATATCCAATTGATGCTCAATGCCACTCGTTAGCGAAGTATCACCATAAGCAAAATCTATCCTCTTAATATCATTGGGGTCAATTTTGGCAAATCCTGCAAGGTAATCAACGGGTGAAGAAGCTACTTTAATTATTGCCTTTTTTAGCGTTGTCCATGCGAGTTTCTTAATATTTACTTCAGGGTCATTGAGGTCACCACGAACAGGAATATCCATCACCACATCACCATTTTTATCCTTCAATAAGAATAATGCCAATTTCAAAGGAATACTTTTCCAACCTTCCACTTTTTCTCCCAATTCAACATCATTAATTCGAAGTTTATTCTCACTTTTTATTTGTCCGTCACGAATTGAAGTCTGCGAATAATAATACATATCGCCATACACAAAAGGATAACCTGTACTCATTTCAGAATAAACATTTATATCACTCAGTTGGAAATTAGTCATAACATAATCGATATCCATATCTTTTGGTTTCATGGGGTTAAAACCAAATTCCACCTTCATCTTACCTCGATTATTCAATAACATATCGAGGTGGGTCTTCACCCAATCGGCATCGGAAGTAATTTCCTGCGACAACATATTAATAGCGCTAAGATGGTAACTGAAAAGACGTGGTGTTGTATGGTCTTCAAACTCAATTTGCCCATCGTCAATTTTGAATTTATGTATGGCATAATATAAAGGAACATTGGGTTCCAACAAAGTATCTTCCACCTCCTCAACTTCAGGTTTTGTTTGTGTCGAATCCTCCTTAACGATATTGTCAAAGTTTGTTCCTTTATCAAGTAATTCAAAATCAACAAAAGGATGGATTAAATGCACTGAATCAATAATAAAGCGTTTATTGAAATTGTCAATCTTACCCAAACCAATATTCAAACGCTCGAGGGCTATTAGTTTATGCTGATTTTCACCCTGCACCTCAAAATCATGCAAATTTAGGGTACCTGATAGAATCGTTTTCTCAATTTCATTGGCATTTCCACTAATTAAAAGATGCGTGCTAAACATACCTTTTAAGGAAGATATATTCAATTCGCGCTCCACAAAAACATAGTAAGATGCAAGGTCTAAATTATTGATACGTACATCAGCCTCAAAATCATTGGAATCGGGATTATAATCCAAGTCAATTCCAAAATGACCGTTTTCCGCCAAATCGAATTGTACACCAGCCCGACTTCCTCCGTCAGCATTCCAACTAATATAAGGAACCACCAAATTCAAGTTCACCATTTTGGTTTCATGCTGTAAAAGCATTGCTGTATATGAAATCTCTTTGGCATTTAAATGAATATTTGAAACTTTAATCACCATTGGTTCTGTCTTTTGGGCGGTATCACTAAGCTCCTCATCCCCAACTATACTGTCGCTATTTTGACTATAGAAAACAATTAAATCATCGAAGTTAAAAACAGAGTCATGCTGAGTTATGTATGTTCGCAAACCCACCAATCCTAGCTCCTCCACCACCAATTCATTGGAGAATAAATGGTATGGTTCCGTATCAATAATTAATGAATCGAAGGCAATAAAAGTAGTTTTATCATCCGACTCATACATAGTAAAATGATTTACTTTTACGGTTCCCGTAAAATAGTTAAGGCTAAAACCGCCTATTTCCAACTTCCGTCCTACCCACTCTTTACTATTTTTCTGTAGTTGATTAACGGCAATCATAGGACCAAAAGCTAAGATTACGATAATTAATACCCCCAAGATTGCAAGAGTAATCAAGATAATTCTTTTAAACTTCATTCAGACGGAATATTTATAAATTTCTGTGCATTGTTTCTATGAACAAATATAGATAAAAGAAGTATCAAAATGTTGTTCTTTTTTTAGAGTTAGTGGTAAATTATAGAGGAGTATAAAGCGCCCACAGATTACGCAGATTTTCGCGGATTATCTTCTGCGTTTATCTGCACAATCTGCGGGAAACAAAAAAACGACAGCTCCCAAAAGAAAGCCATCGTTTATTTCAAATTCGCATCAACCCGCTAGGATTTTATTTCTGTTCCTCAATCCACTCTCTTGCATTTACAAAAGCCTCAAACCAAGGGGTAACTTCATCGGCTTTGCGCTCGGCTGGGTAGTTTGCCCATTGCCAATTAAAAATAGCACGTTCTAAGTGTGGCATCATAGCCAAATGACGACCATCTTTGGAAACAATTGCCGCAGCATTATAATCCGAACCATTAGGATTGGCTGGATATTCCTCATAGGCATATTTCACAGGAATACGGTATTCACTCTCGTTCAACATCATGCGGAATTTACCCTCACCATGCGCTACCCAAACACCCAATCGACTGCCTGCTAAAGTGTTTAGCATTATTGAGTCATTATCTTGAATTTCCACATTGATAAATCCTGATTCAAATTTATGGGAGTCGTTATGAAGCATCTTAGGTTTGATGTCCATGTCGGGATAAACCAAGCCCAATTCCACCATCAACTGACAACCATTACAAATTCCCAAGCTCAAAGTATCTTCACGGGCATAGAAATTATCCAAAGCGGCTTTTGCTTTCTCATTATATAAGAAGGCTCCTGCCCAACCTTTGGCACTTCCCAATACGTCAGAGTTGGAGAAACCACCCACATACACAATCATATTCACATCGCTCAAATCTTCACGACCGCTAATTAAATCGGTCATATGCACATCCTTCACATCAAAGCCGGCATGATAAAGTGAGTAAGCCATTTCACGATCGCCATTCACTCCTTTTTCGCGAATAATCGCTGCCTTGGGCTTTTTAGTCTCTTTCACATAGGCTTCTAATTTTCCATTGAAATGCTGTGGAAAACGATAGCTTAGTTCTTGTTTTTTATAGTTTTCATAACGCTTATCAGCTAAACCATTAGCAGTTTGATTTTGCTCAAAGAAATAGGAAGTCTCGAACCAAATATCACGATATTTCTCAATTCCCAATTGGGTTTCAAAATCATTATGTTTAAGTCTAAGAATACGGCCTTTATTTACTTCTCCTATTTCGTGGTAAGCGATTCCCTCGGCGTTCATCACATCAGCAAAAGCATTGATATCTTTCACTTGCATAAGCACTCCCGGATTTTCGCTAAACAAAAGCTTCATCAAATCTTTTTCCTCAATAGAGGATAAATCGATATTTAATCCCAAGTCGTTTTGGGCAAAAGTCATTTCCAATAAAGCGGTAATCATACCACCGGCCGAGATATCGTGTCCAGCAATAATCTGCTCTTGCTCCACCAATTTCTGTACTGCATTAAAAGCCTTTTTGAAATAAGCCGTATCCGCCACATCTGGAACTTCCACTCCCACTTGATTATTAACTTGTGCAAAACTACTTCCGCCCAATACCAAATCGGTTTTGGAGAAATCCACATACACCATTTTACTATCGGCAGCTTCCTGTATCACAGGCTCCACCACCTTGCGAATATCGCTCACCTCTCCTACTGCGGTAATAATCACGGTTCCGGGTGAATAAACAACGCCATCATCATATTTTTGCTTCATCGACAGCGAATCTTTTCCCGTTGGAACATTAATTCCCAAATCGACCACAAAATCGCTAATCGCCTCCACACCATTATATAGACGAGCATTTTCGCCCTCATTCTTTGCTGGCCACATC
>QNXT01000230.1 GCA_003973505.1 Bacteroidota bacterium | reverse complement strand
CGGGAGATAAAGCCCCCGATTTCAATACCGTTGACGAAGCGGGTAACCCAATTAAGCTTTCGGATTATGCGGGTAAAAAGCTAATCCTATTCTCTTATCCTAAGGCCATGACCCCAGGTTGCACCAACGAAGCTTGTAATCTCCGCGACCATTATAAAGAGCTTACGGACAAAGGATTTGCGCTATTGGGAATTAGTGCCGATGACAGCAAAAAGCAACAACGTTTCAAAGATAAATACGATTTTCCTTTTCCATTGATTCCTGATACCGAGAAAGAAATATTGAAAGCTTACGGCATTTGGGGACCAAAGAAATTATACGGTCGGGAATATGATGGCATTCATCGTACCACATTTGTAATTGATAATGGCGTAATCGAAAAGGTATTTACCAAGGTAAAAACCAAGGAACATGCAGAGCAGATTTTAGCAGAATATGAATAATAATTTATTTGATTGCTAAGATGAGTAAAGCCTGTTCTTGAACTGGCTTAATGAATTATCAAAAGATGATACAGAATCAAAAGAAAATTAACGCAAATAAAATATACAATAATGGCAAAAGACGAGAATAAAGAAAAACTAAAAGCTTTACAGCTTACACTCGATAAAATAGAAAAGAATTACGGAAAAGGCAGCATCATGCGCTTAGGTGACGAGGCTGTTGAGGAAGTGGAAGTCATCCCCACCGGATCATTGGGATTGGATGTAGCCTTAGGCATAGGCGGCTTCCCACGTGGTCGCGTAATTGAAATTTATGGACCTGAGTCATCAGGAAAAACCACCTTGGCCATTCATGCCATTGCAGAAGCACAAAAGCAAGGAGGCTTAGCTGCATTTATTGATGCGGAACATGCTTTCGATCGCTATTATGCTGAAAAACTTGGCGTGGACACAGCAAATCTTTTAATCTCGCAACCCGACCATGGAGAGCAAGCTTTGGAGATTGCTGATAGTTTGATTCGTTCAGGCGCTTTGGATATTATTGTAATCGACTCGGTAGCAGCACTTACCCCAAAAAGCGAAATTGAGGGCGAAATGGGCGATTCAAAAATGGGACTTCATGCGCGATTGATGTCACAAGCTTTACGTAAGCTTACGGGAACCATTAGTAAAACCGGCACTACCTGTATATTTATCAATCAATTACGTGAAAAAATTGGTGTAATGTTCGGCAATCCCGAAACAACTACCGGTGGTAATGCATTGAAGTTCTACGCATCGGTTCGTATTGATATTCGTCGCTCAAGTCAGATTAAAGACACCGAAAAAGTATTGGGTAACCGAGTAAAAATTAAAGTAGTAAAGAATAAGGTTGCCCCTCCATTCCGCACTGCAGAATTGGACATCATCTATGGTGAAGGTTTCTCTAAAGTAGGCGAATTGGTTGACTTGGGTGTTGAATTTGGCATTGTTAAAAAGAGCGGTTCCTGGTTTAGTTATGGCGAAACCAAATTGGGTCAAGGACGCGAGGCTGTGAAGCAATTATTAAAAGACAATCCAGAATTAGCCGAAGAGCTTGAAATAAAAATCAAGGAAGCAATTAATAATAAATAATAAATTCTTAAGAAAAGGAGAATGTTTTTGCATTCTCCTTTTAATCATCATACATTTTCTTAATAAAAATGAATAAAATCTACCTCATACTTATTGTTTTTAGTCTTTTTACCGTATCATGTACTGAGCAGGAAAATAAAAGAAAAAACACAGAAAAAAAGCAAGCAACTTCCAGTTTGAGCGAGATTCAAAAAAAGCTTGATATCGACCCCACTAATGCTGAATATCTTATAAAACGAGCCGAATTGTATATGCAATCGAATCAATATAATGAAGCGATTTTAGATATTCAATCTGCGATTAAACAAGAACCAGAAAATACCGATTACTACTTAAAACTAGCTGATTGTTATTTGAATGCCGGGCAATTAAAAAATGCCATGGGGGTTTTGAAAAAGGTTCTTAGCATAGAACCCAAAAACACGGAAGCTTTATTAAAAATGGGGGAAATCAATTTGATGGTTCGTAAATACAAGGAGGTGTTTACCTATGCAAATGCAGCCTTAGAAGGCGATCCTTATAATGCTACTGCGTATTTTATGCGTGCCTATACGTATAAGGAGCTAAAAGACACAGCACGAGCCATTGAAAACTTTATGGAATGCCTGAAAAACGACCCTAAAAACTATAATGCCAATATTGAATTGGGATTGATTTATTCTTCAAAAAAAGACCCCTTATCAATTGATTTCTTCAAAAATGCTATTGCCATTGACTCCATCAGTGAAATAGCCTATTATAATTTGGGAATGTTTTATCAAAACAATGATTACTTAAACGAAGCACTGGATACTTATCGTGCTTTGATTAAAGTAAAACCCAATTTTCCCTATTCATATTACAATATCGGTTATATCTATATGCAACTACTGAAGGCCGAGTCGGAAGCTGTCCCCTATTTTACAAAGGCCATTAATGTAAAATCGGATTATTATGAAGCATACTTCAATCGAGGATTATGTTATGAGATATTAGGCGATGTACAAAGAGCAAGAGAAGACTACCAAACGGCATTAAACCTTCATCATAATTATGAAAAAGCCATTGAAGGCTTAAACCGATTGGATCAATAAATGGAAATAATAAATATAGAACTATGAAAAAAATAAACTTAATCTTATTCGTTTTTGTTCTATTTATGGTATCCTGCGACGATATCAAAGTAGATCGAAACACTAACTCCGCAGCTCAAAAGCCAAGCAATAATACCAAGGTAGAAAATGTTGAGGATTTACCCAATATCATGACTCCAGAAGTACTTTGGAAACTAGGTCGTGTAAGTGGAATTGAAGTTTCACCTGATGGTAATTTCGTATTATTTGGTATTTCACGCTATAGTGTGGAAAATAATAATGGAAATCGTGATTTATATGTGATGCCAACAATCGGTGGCGAAGCAGTACAAGTTACTGATTTCGACGGAAGTGAATTTAATGCTGTATGGAATCCAAATGGTAAAAAAATCAATTTCCTTTCAGGCAAAAGCGGCTCTGTTCAAATGTGGGAAGTAAATCCTGACGGTAGTGCTGCCAAACAAATTACAAATATCGAAGGCGGTGTTGGAGGCTTCAAATGGAGTCCTGACGGAAGCAAAATTCTTTTCACTAAAGACGTGAAAGTATTGCCAACAACTCAGGATCGTTATCCCGATATGCAGAAAGCCAATGTACGTATCATTGACGATTTGATGTATCGTCATTGGGATCATTGGACTGATGAAAACTTCTCTCATATTTTTATCGCAGAAGTAAAAAATGGCAAAATCGGTGATATTACAGATATTATGCCTGGTGAAAAATGGGATACTCCCATTGGCCCCTGGGGCGGAATGGAGCAAATCAATTGGGCGCCCGATGGAAGCAAAATAGCCTATGCTTGTAAAAAGCTTTATGGAAAAGATTTTGCCATATCAACCAATTCAGAAATATATATTTATGATTATGCCACCGGCAAAACCACAAATATGACCGAAGAGGGCTTTGACGGTTATGATTTCGACCCTGTATATTCTCCTGACGGAACAAAGCTCGTATGGCGTAGTATGGCAACTCCCGGTTTCGAGGCGGATAAATCGCGCATTATGATGATTGATTTTACCACAGGTAAAACGACAGAACTAACCGAAGGTTTCGATCAAAGTTCAAACAATTATCAGTGGAGTAAAGATGGCTCTACCCTATTCTTTATCAGCGGCATTCATGCAACCTACCAATTATACAAAATGGATGTTGCTACAAAAGAAATCACTCAAATTACTCATGGCGACCACAACTATACCGAATACCAATTGGACGGCGACAAATTGATTGCATGTCGTAATACGATGGTTGTTCCTACAGATATTTATTCTGTTGATTTTAATGGAAATCAAACACAAATTAGTTTTATAAATAAAGCTATTTTAGATCATTTGCATCCTGCAAATTTTGAAAAACGTTGGATTACCACTACCGACGGTAAACAAATGCTAACTTGGGTAATCTATCCACCTGACTTCGATTCTACTAAAACCTATCCTACACTACTTTATTGCCAAGGTGGCCCACAAAGTGCCGTAAGTCAGTTTTTCAGCTATCGTTGGAACTTCCAGGTAATGGCTTCCAATGGTTATATCGTGGTTGCACCCAACCGTCGCGGACTACCCACATTTGGGCAAGAGTGGAACGACCAAATTAGTGGTGATTATGGTGGCCAAAATATGAAAGACTACCTTTCAGCCATCGACGAATTAGCTAAAGAACCTTATGTGGACAATAATAATTTAGGTGCTGTGGGAGCAAGCTATGGCGGATTCTCTGTGTACTATCTTGCGGGACATCACGAAGGCCGTTTCAAAGCATTTATAGCTCATTGTGGTATTTATAATTTTGAGTCGATGTATGCTTCTACTGAGGAGATTTTCTTTGTACACCACGATATGGGAGGTGCATATTGGGAAAAACCTAAACCAAAAAGCTACGATTTTTCACCACATAAATTTGTTGGCAATTGGGATACCCCAATCTTGGTAATTACTGGTGAAAACGATTTACGGATTCCTTATACACAAAGTATGGAAGCATTTAATGCAGCCAAACTAAGAGGAATTCCTGCTCGTTTCTTATTCTTTCCCGAAGAATCACATTTTGTAACCCGACCACAAAACTCCATCGTATGGCAACGCGAATTCAAGCGTTTTCTTGATGAAAATCTTAAAAACTAATTAATCAAGTTTTCATATATCTAAAATCCGCAAGAAAACAATTTCTTGCGGATTTTTTTATTAAGCCGAGTTCGACATGACGAGAAAAAATACTGTACATTTGTAACATATAATCATAAAAAACAGTACACACTTTATTCGCATTAATACATTTACTTTGGTAGCATTATTTATCGACATAGGAATATCAGACATTATCGACATATTGTTGGTAGCCTATTTAATATACGCCATTTACAAGCTTGTGAAAGGCACCGTTGCCATTAATATTTTTGTTGGACTCATTTCCGTGTACTTCATTTGGAAGCTTGTGGGTATGCTTCAAATGCGAATGCTCAACGAAATTCTCGGACAGTTTATTAGCGTTGGTGTATTAGCCCTTATTATTGTATTCCAACAAGAAATTAGAAGTTTTCTTTTAATGCTCGGGAAACTTAGTTTTGGTAGAAGACATTCCGTTTCGAAACTATTCCATAAAATAGGTGCAGAATCAAGCTCCCTAAACATTGATGCCATTGTGAGTGCATGCATTAATATGAGCGAAACACTTACCGGGGCACTTATTGTTATCACCCGTGAAAACGAACTACTCGAAGTATTAGAATCCGGAGAAAGAATTGATGGAATTATATCAGCACCCTTGATTGAGAGTATTTTCTATAAAAACAATCCTCTACATGATGGTGCAATGATTATTACGAATAATAAAATCGTAAGTGCTCGATGTGTACTTCCTGTAACTAAAAACCCCAATTTTCCTGCTGATTATGGTCTTCGTCACAGAGCCGCAATGGGACTTTCCGAAAATACGGATGCACTTACCATCATCGTATCGGAGCAAACAGGTAAATTTGCCTATACAGATAAAGGCGAGTTACATACGAAAGTACCTATTTCCGAGATTAAGGAAAAATTAGAACAAGAATTTGGAAACAATTTAAGTACAACTTAATTTGTAACAGCCTCCGCTGAATCGACTCTTCGAAAAAGTTCTTCCGGATCTTTTCCAATCATATCACGATAAGCTTTTGCATTTGGGACAAGCTTATCATCAGGAAATTTCTCTATCAACTCATCAATTGCAGCCTTCGCTTTATCAAAGTCTTGAAACTTCGTGTCGTATATAAAAGCTTTTAATTGCAATACCGAGGGTATGATATCACTTTTGGGATAACGTTCTTCAATCATTGTAAGAGTAGCCAAACAATCTTTATTCTTTTCCATACCCATTTGCACTCCTGCTGCACGATATAAATATTCTACCGAAATGGAATCATCAGGATAAGTATTTGCATACTCTATATATAAATCGACCATAGAATCGCCTTGAGCAACAGAAATATTTGCCGTATTCTTCATCAATTGCTTCTGTAGCACCATTACTTTACTTTTCAAGTTCTCCTGAGTGGATTGACTTGTTTTTTGCTGACATGATACCAAAAATACCAATGCCAATAGGCCTAATACAATCTTATTCTTCATAATACTTCGTTTTTTATCTTCTCCCCTTTTTCATTGCCGGAAAAATCATACGATAATCCACCTTTACTTTCCCTTTGGCTATATCATTTAACTTTCCTCTTAATAAAGTCTTACGAATGGTAGAAACTCGATCCACAAAAAGCACTCCTTCCAAATGGTCGTACTCATGCTGAATAATACGAGCTATAACGCCATCATACTCATCTTCTTGATAATTCCAATCCTGATCATAATACGTAATCTTAATTTTGGGTTTACGCATTACGTCCTCATTAATTTTTGGCACACTCAAACAGCCCTCATTAAAAGCCCATTCTTCGCCCGACTCTTCAACAATTTGTGCATTAAAAAACACTTTTTTGAAATCAGCCAACTCTGGCATTTCCTCGGCATAGGGTGATGCATCAATAACAAATAAGCGAATCCCTTTATTCACTTGTGGTGCAGCAAGCCCTACACCATTTGAGGCATACATGGTCTCAAACATATCATCCAACAACTTATCCAGGTTGGGGTAGTTTACATCAATATCCTCCGCGATTTTTCGCAAATTAGGATGTCCGTATGCTAATATTGGCAATATCATAATTCTACTGTTTTGATTCTAAATACGATTGCAAGATAATTACCGCACTAATTTTATCAATCATACCCTTATTTCTCCTTGCTTTCTTTTTCATACCTCCATCAATCATTGCTTGAAAAGCCATTTGCGAAGTAAATCGCTCATCAATCCGTTCCACAGGAATTTCCGGAAAAGTATTTCTCAACCAATTAATAAATGGAGCAATATATTTTGCCGATTCGGAAGGGGTATCATCCATTTGAAAAGGCTCACCAACCACAAAGGTCTCCACAGGTTCACGCTTTACATAATCTTTGATATAATTATGAATATCTTTTACATGCACCGTATCAAGGCCTGTGGCAATAATCTGATGTTCATCAGTAACCGCCAAGCCAATGCGCTTTTGTCCGTAATCGATAGCCATTATTCTTCCCATAATCGGCTGCAAAGGTATAAAGAAAAAAGCCTTCACAAACTTAGTTTGTAAAGGCTTTTAATATTTGTCGGAGTGACAAGACTTGAACTTGCGACCCCTTGACCCCCAGTCAAGTGCGCTACCAACTGCGCCACACCCCGATTATTTGATAAGTCTTTTTCCTCGAGAAGCTATTTACCAACATCCTCAATTTGGAACGGCAAAGTTAATTCTTTTTATTACTGAAAATAGAAAAATTGATGCTTAATTTTTAAATTATACAATCAGTAGGCTATTTCGTAATTTGATGTGCTAGGAAAGAAATTGAGATAATCTAAAATAGAAAAAGTCAAGATTTCTTGTACCCCTATTATTCTGATAAAAGCATTAATAATACTA
>QNXT01000044.1 GCA_003973505.1 Bacteroidota bacterium | reverse complement strand
AACAAATATTTTCGAAACACTCCTACAGCCCAAGCCAAAATATAAATATACATCATCAGCCAATCGCTCAAGTTCCGAATCAGTTTCATTGCCAGTCAATATAGCTACGGAATTGCGATTGCGCCGTATGATATGCGGATACTTCCCAAAATAATAATCAAAATAGCGTGCTGAATTATTACTTCCTGTGGCAATTACAGCATCAAAATCCTTAAGCAGATGAGGTACAAATTCAATTTTCGATTGAAAGGCAGGTTCAATCTCAATGAGCTTTTTTGCTAAAAAAGGTAAAAGGTGTTCATCTTGCGACGAAAGTTTTCCCTTAAACACCTTACCACTAATCAAGACCGACAAGAAATCATGAAAACCAACCATGGGGATATTCCCTGCCATAATCACCCCAACTTTTGTGCTCGACTCCTCGAAAAAAGAATTTGGATAGGCAGCAATCCATTCAGTTAGACTTTTCTCCGTCAATAATTCAGCAATCGACTGAAAAGCATATTTTGTAAAACGGGGATAAAACCAAGGATTATGCACTTTGGCTTTTATAATCAAAGACTCAAATTCCTCAGTTTGCGCATCAATACTGCTTTGTATATAGTTACCTAATTTTACAAACGCTTCTACCCTTTGCTCTATAGTCATACTCTAAAATTTTGACAAAAGTATAAAAAAGCCATGTCATATTATCAATAAACAAAGCGATGTTAGTAACTATGATAAGACCGTCAAAAGAAACATAGGCTTTAGTTTAATTTTGTTCGGTATGAAAGAACTATTATTAGCTGAAAACATAGAATTAATACCAAAAATATTGCTGTATGCATTCTATATTGCAGCAATCATTCAGTTTGTTTTCTTTTGGATTGTTTTTCTGCGTTTTGCATTTTTTACCAAAGCACCTGTTATAAAAACCGAACAACAAAAGCCGGTTTCCGTAATTATAGTTGCTAAAAACGAATATCAAAACCTAAAACGAAATCTTCCACGTATTTTAGAACAAGATTACCCCGACTTTGAAGTGATTTTAGTTAATCATGCGTCCGAAGACGACACAGAGTATCTCATTCGCGAGTTTTCAAATAAATATAAAAACCTAAAATACGTTGTAGTTCAGGATAATATCAATTTTTTTAGTGGAAAGAAATTCCCTCTATCGGTAGGGATTAAATCGGCTAAAAATGATATCGTTTTATTAACTGATGCCGATTGCTACCCCGATTCGGAACATTGGATTGCCTCCATGCAAGCTCAGTTTACAACGAAAAAGGATATTGTTTTGGGCTATGGTGCTTACGAAGAGCGCAAAGGATTACTCAATAAAATCATCCGCTACGACACCCTGAGAGTGGGCATGATGTATTTATCAATGGCTCGTTGGGGAATGCCTTATATGGGTGTAGGTCGCAATTTAACTTATCGTAAACAAGTGTTTTTCGAACAGAATGGTTTCCAGTCGCATTACCATATTCCTTCAGGCGACGACGACTTATTTATCAATAGTGCTGCCAATCGGAAAAACACGAGCATTGCCATTGGTAAGGATGCCCGAACTATTTCCAGTCCTAAATTAAGCTTCTATGATTGGTACTATCAGAAAAAAAGGCATCTCACAACAGGAAAGCATTATAAATTTTTACATTTATTCATTTTAGGCATTTGGGACATCAGTACACTAGTCTTTTTTAGTACTGCAATTATCCTCTTAAGCCTACAAGCTCAAATAATTACCATTTCCATTATTCTTGCGATTCGCTTGCTTAGCCAATTAATAATCACAAAAAAAACCATGTTACTGCTAGGCGAAAAAAAATTATTACTAATTTCGCCTTTATTGGAAATTTTGATATTAGTGCTCAATCCAATAATATCAATAACAAGTATTTTTACAAAGAAGCGTAAATGGTAGTAAACCCAAATTTTACGGATAAAGCAAAGAGAGACTACGAATTAATTCGCTTGGCTCTAGACCACAACGATCGTAATGCCTATGCTAGTCTTATGGGCAACTACCGTGATTCCATTTATTTTATGCTCCTTAAAATGACCAATAATAAGGATGATGCAGAGGATTTAACCATCGAAGCCTTTGGAAAAGCATTTAAAAAACTTGACCAATACACACCCAATTATGCTTTCAGCACTTGGTTATTCAAAATTGCATCAAACAATTGTATTGATTTTATTCGTAAAAAAAGACACCATCTTATTTCTTTAGATAAAGAATATCAAGATGAAGCTGGAACTGAATTAGTACAAAGAGTTCCTTCGGACGTACTTGACCCAGAGGAAGAACTAATAAAAGAGCAAAAAATAAAAATTATGCGTAATGTTGTGGACAAAATAAAGCCCCATTATCGCATACTTATCGAACTTAGGTATTTCCAAGAGCTTTCTTACGAAGAAATTGCCGAAGAATTGAATATCCCTTTAGGTACTGTAAAAGCAAAACTTTTCAGAGCTCGTGATTTATTATTCAATATACTACGTAAATCAGAACAACATATTTAAGTCATCTCCTATCCTTTATTTTTAATAAACTGTGAATAACTTTCTGTTTAAAAATTGATTTAAAGCAAATCCCTTTCATAATAACGCATATTTTTGCATTCCAAGTGAATATATATACATTTGGAATGAACATTAAAGAAAAACGACAGCATAGAATTGTTGATATTATTCAACACCAACGCATTAGCCGTCAGGATGAGCTTTTAGAACAACTCCTTTCTGATGGCTTTTCTCTTACACAGGCTACCCTTTCTCGCGACCTAAAAGAATTAAAGGTTGGAAAAATACCTGATTCTCAACATGGAAGCATTTATTTCGTCAGTTCAAATTCTAATAACAATTACGAACTCCATGGCGTAACTTCCATTGAATTTGTTCGTGACATGGTATTGGTAAAATGCCTGAGTGGTTATGCAGGGAGCGTGGCAGCAAGCATCGACCATTGCGAAATAAAAGAAATAGCAGGAACGATAGCTGGTAACGACACCATACTCATTATTCTTCATGAAGAATATGACTTTAACGATTTTAAAGATGCTCTGAGCAATCATTTCAGTGGTTTAGAGTATTTATTTTAGATTTATATGTCCCCAATAATTTGTTGGAGATTTTATTATATACAAACAAATATGGAAAAAACAGGAAAATTAGTTTTAGAAGATGGCACCGAAATGATTGGTAAAGTGTTTGGCTATACCGGAAGTATTGCTGGCGAAATTGTTTTCAACACGGCAATGACAGGCTACCCCGAAAGCTTAACCGATCCATCGTATAAAGGGCAAATATTGGTGGCAACCTACCCTCTCATTGGTAATTACGGCGTTCCAAATAAGGATAGTGAAAATTCCATGCTCACACATTACGAATCGGATAAAATACAAGTTAGCGGATTGATTATCAGTGATTACTCTAGCGAATACAGTCATTGGAATGCAGAAAAAAGCTTGAATGACTGGATGATAGAGAATAAAATCCCTGGTCTTTACGATATTGACACACGCACATTAACCAAAATTATTCGAGAAAATGGCGTAATGCTTGGCAAAATCATCATCGACAATCAGGATGTGGATTTGTTTGACCCAAATGCAGAAAATCTGGTAGATCAAGTAAGCATAAAAGAGCGTCAGGTATATGGTAATGGGAAATACAAAATCATGTTGATTGATTGCGGCGTGAAAAACAATATCATTCGTCATTTTCTAAAAAGAGACACCACAATCATCCGAGTACCATGGGATTACGACTTTTCGAAAGAAGAATATGATGGGCTTTTTATTTCTAACGGACCCGGCGATCCAAAGAAATGTGGTATCACTATTAAAAACCTGGAATTAGCCTTCGAAAATGACGAACCCATTTTTGGCATCTGCCTTGGCAATCAATTGATGTCACTGGCTTCGGGAGCCGATACTTACAAACTAAAATACGGACATCGAAGCCACAACCAGCCTGTACTGGAAGTAAATACCAACCGAGCTTATATTACCTCCCAAAATCACGGTTTTGCTGTTGACAACGAAAGCCTTTCTGATGAATGGCAACCTTTATTTGTGAATCTGAATGACAACACCAACGAAGGTTTTCAGCATCGCAGCAAACCTTTTTTCTCCACACAGTTTCACCCCGAAGCCTCAAGCGGGCCAACAGATACCGAATTCTTATTCGACAAATTTTTAGATATGGTAAAAGAATCCAAAATATAGATTTCCTCAATGGCAATTATCAGTCAATCGGCACAACAACATGCGTAAATAAAAGAAAAGCAATGACAAAAAAAATCAATAAAGTCCTTATACTAGGCTCAGGAGCTCTTAAAATTGGCGAAGCCGGCGAATTCGATTATTCAGGTTCGCAGGCCTTAAAAGCATTAAAAGAAGAAGGAATTCAAAGCGTTCTAATAAATCCAAATATTGCTACCGTACAAACATCCAAAGAAATAGCTGATGAGATATACTTTCTTCCTGTTACAGCTCATTTTGCCGAGCAAGTAATCAAAAAGGAAAAACCCGATGGAATACTTCTATCATTTGGTGGGCAAACAGCTCTCAATTGTGGAATGGAATTATTTGAGAAAGGAATTCTTCAGAAATATAATGTTCAAGTACTTGGAACGCCCATTGAAGCCATACGCACCACCGAAGACCGACAAGAGTTTGCCGATTTACTGCACAGCATCGATGTAAAAACACCAGAGAGTTTTTCATGCGAAAGCATTGACGAAGCCCTAATTGCAGCCGAAAAAATAGGCTACCCCGTGATTACACGGGCTGCTTTCACACTCGGTGGACAAGGAAGTGGATTTTGTCATAATGCAAAAGAACTTAAGGAGTTGGCACAAACGGCTTTCTCTTTTTCCAATCAAATATTGGTAGAAAAATCATTAAAAGGATGGAAAGAAATTGAATACGAGGTAGTTCGAGATAAATACAATAATTGCATCACGGTCTGCAATATGGAAAATTTCGACCCTTTGGGTATTCATACCGGCGAAAGTATCGTGGTAGCTCCCTCGCAAACATTAAGCAATACCGAATACCATAAACTACGAGAGATATCCATTAAGATTATTCGTAGAGTGGGTGTGATTGGCGAATGCAATGTACAATTTGCCTTAGATCCAAAATCAGAAGATTATCGTGTGATAGAAGTAAATGCGCGTCTATCAAGATCAAGTGCTTTGGCATCGAAAGCTACGGGATATCCCCTTGCTTTTGTAGCCGCAAAACTGGGTTTAGGTTACGGATTACACCAATTAAAAAACTCTGTAACAAAAACAACCTCAGCTTTTTTCGAACCCGCCTTAGACTACGTTACTTGTAAAATACCAAGATGGGATTTAGGAAAATTTAATGGGGTGAATAAGCAATTGGGCTCTTCGATGAAATCGGTAGGGGAAATCATGTCTATTGGTCGTAGTTTTGAGGAAGCCATTCAAAAAGGGCTTCGCATGATTGGACAGGGAATGCATGGTTTTACAGCGAATAAAGAACTCCGAATTGACGACATCGAAAAAGAGCTTTCAGAGCCTACTGATATGCGTATATTCGTTATTGCACATGCTTTTAAACAGAAGTATAGTACCGAGCGTATTCACGAACTTACAGGCATTGACATTTGGTTTCTCGAAAAACTGAAAAACATACTCAGCATCGAAGAACAACTGCTCACAGTAACAGACTTAAGTCATTTAGATAAAGAGCTTTTACTCACAGCTAAAAAGGCCGGATTCTCCGATTTTCAATTGGCTCGAAGCGTAATCAAAAGTTCTGATGAAGCCATTGACCAAGATTTATTGAAGGTTAGAGCATATCGTAAGAAGCTTGGCATTATTCCTTACGTGAAACAAATTGATACTCTTGCTGCCGAATATCCGGCACGAACCAATTATTTATATCTTAGCTATCACGGCATTTCAGGTGATATAGAATATGAGAAGGATGAAAAATCAGTCATTGTTTTAGGATCAGGAGCATACAGAATTGGCAGCAGTGTAGAATTTGATTGGGGAAGTGTAAACGCCTTAAACACAATAAACAAAATGGGTTATCGATCGGTAATGATTAATTATAATCCAGAAACTGTAAGTACCGATTATGACATTTGCGATCGCCTCTACTTTGATGAACTATCACTGGAAAGAGTTTTAGATATTATTGATTATGAAAGCCCTAAGGGAATTATTGTTTCGGTGGGAGGACAAATACCAAACACTTTAGCTATGCGCTTACATGGTTTGGATGTGAATATTTTAGGAACAAGCCCCGAATCGATTGATAATGCCGAAGACCGACATAAGTTTTCGAGCATGCTTGACAAATTAGAAATTAACCAGCCCAAATGGCGTGAATTAAGCAGCATGGATGATATTTTCCACTTTGTGGACAAGGTGGGCTTTCCGGTACTAATACGTCCGTCCTACGTTTTATCAGGGGCAGCAATGAACGTGGTTTCAAACCGAGAGGAGTTGGAACACTTTCTAAAACTGGCAGCGAATATATCGAAGAAGCATCCTGTGGTTGTTTCAGAATTTATCCAACAAGCCAAAGAGATTGAGTTTGATGCAGTTGCAGATAAAGGTGAGATTATCGCATATGCTATTTCGGAACATATTGAGTTTGCCGGAGTTCACTCAGGAGATGCCACCCTCGTATTCCCTCCCCAAAAAGTGTATTTCGAAACCATTCGACGAATAAAACGCATTTCAAAACAAATATCTAAGGAGTTGAATATCAGTGGACCTTTCAATATGCAGTTTTTGGCACGCGACAACTTCGTAAAAGTAATAGAGTGCAACCTTAGAGCTTCCAGAAGTTTTCCTTTTGTATCGAAGGTCTTGAATCAAAACTTCATTGAAATGGCAACAAGAATTATGTTGGGTGAAAAGGTCGAAAAACCCAATAAGTCTATTTTTGATGTGGAACATATCGGCGTAAAAGCATCCCAATTTTCTTTCTCAAGACTCACCAAAGCAGACCCAATTTTAGGTGTAGATATGGCCTCAACCGGTGAGGTAGGATGTATCGGTGATGATTATTATGAAGCAATATTAAAAGCCATGTTATCTGTTGGTTACAAAATACCATCTAAAGGAGTACTTTTATCTACAGGTGACATTAAATCAAAGGTAGAATTACTATCATCTTGCCGACTTATGAAAGAAAGAGGATTGCGATTATATGCCACAGCAGGCACTTCAACCTTCCTTGAAAGCCATGGCATAGAATGTAGCACAGTACATTGGCCCGATGAAGACAAAAAGCCCAATTCCATCGACCTAATGAAGAAAGGAAATATTGATTTTGTGGTGAATATACCAAAGAATCTAGACAGCTCCGAGCTAAATAACGACTATAGCATCCGAAGAACCGCCATAGACTTAAATATTCCTATTATCACAAATGCAAGATTAGCAAGTGCTTATATCACCGCCTTTTGCACAGTAGAATTAGATGGAATACAGATTAAAAGTTGGAATGAATACATTAAAGACTAGACGTCCTTTATATTCAAGCTTAGGGAAGTAAGATTCTAAAATAAGCCAATTGATAAGATTTATTGTTGTTATTCAAGATAATAAAACATCACAACGACAGAGGTTTGCGACACCTAATTTTTTGTCTTTGCGACACTTTGTGCAATAAT
>QNXT01000265.1 GCA_003973505.1 Bacteroidota bacterium | reverse complement strand
CATAAAGTTGAGATTAATGCTTCTGACCTACAAGCTGGTGTATATTACTATACTCTAACTGCTGATGGTTATACTGTAACTAAGAAAATGATTGTTTACTAAGATAAACATCAAAAAAATTGAAAGCCTCTTTCCTTCGGGAAAGGGGCTTTTTTATTGAATCAAAATCTACAGGATTTCTATTGCTGAGGCATAGTATAACTATCCAAAAGTTTATAAACTTTTGGATAGTTGAATAACCTTGAAAACTTATTGATTAAAAACAAATTGAATAATATTTGCCCCCATTTGCAAGGCTTGTAACCGCTTCTTTTCTGAATCATGATGCACATCAGCATCCTCCCAGCCATCACCTAAATCGCACTCATAATCGTAAAAGCAAACTAATCTACCTTCGTAAATCAAGCCAAAACCTTGCGCTCTTTTCCCATCGTGCTTATGAATTTTGGGTAAACCATCCGGGAAATTATACTTTTGGTGATAGATAGGATGGGTAAAAGGAAGTTCCACAAAATCGAGTTCAGGAAAGACCTTTTTCATTTGTGGGCGAATAAAAGGATCTAAGCCATAATTATCCGAAATATGAAGGAAACCGCCCCCAATAAGATAAGACCTCAAATTTTCGACCTCTTGCTGCGAGAAAACCACATTTCCATGACCGGTCATATGGACAAATGGATAATTAAATAGCTCCTTACTTCCTACTTCTACGGTGGCAATTTCAGGGTTTATTTGTGTATGTAAATTTTCATTGCAAAAGCGCACTAAATTAGGAAGCGATGTAGGATTTGCATACCAATCGCCTCCCCCATTATACTTCAATAGAGCTATTTGCAAATCCTTAGACGAATCAGCAGATGCCATTAAAAATAGTAGGCTTAAAAACAGAAAAAATCGCAGTCCTTGTTTTATCATAGATGAATCATATTAACCGTAAAACAGGCAGCCAAAGCCGCTGTTTCCGTTCTTAAACGCGTATTCCCTAAACTTACCGCTTTATAGCCCTTAGCCAAGGCATCTTCTATTTCCGAATCCGAAAAATCTCCTTCAGGACCAATCAGTATCGTTACCGATTGATTATTTATGCATGCATCTTTTAACAATAATTGATTATCATCAATTAGATGAGCAATATACAAATTACCCTTTTGCTCTTTCTTAATAAAATCAGCATATGAAATCGTATTATTCAATTTTGGATGATAAGATTTCAGCGACTGTTTCATTGCAGATGTAATTACCTTATTTTCTCGCTCATATTTTATTTCCCTACGTTCAGAATGAAAACTAATAATGGGCGTAATTTCATCAATCCCCATCTCCGTTGCCTTCTCGAGAAACCATTCAAAACGCTTTATATTCTTAGTAGGAGCAACTGCAATATGAATGTAATAATCACGTTTACCATAATCTCTCTGCACATTAATCACTTTAACAACACATTGTTTCTTATTAATCGCAATAATCTTACATTCCAATAATAGACCTTTTCCATTGGTAATAAAGATGATATTATCCAAAGAAAGGCGCAATACTTTTATTGCATGTTTCGCCTCCTCGGAAGGCAATTCAACAATCCAATTATTTATATCGGGATGCTCAATAAGTTGTGGGATATAAAATAAGTTCATGCAGCGAAATTACAAAAATGAATTGTTATTAGACAAAATTTCTAGAAAGCAGAATTGCGCTCCAAAAATTTTAAAATAATTAACATATTTTAACCTGAGTTTGACGTAAGATTTCACTCACAGAAAGTCAATAGCAGGCCAAATTTGTTGCTAAATATCACGAAGTAATAGCGGGCTATTTCGAGTGGTATTTGGTGCAAAGATGGTTTGCTATTGACTTTTTTATATAAATTTCGATAATTAGCCCATATACTTCCTCAAATATACTCGAATTATCTCGATAGTCCTTCGTAAATTTGAGTCGTATATGAACTAATTATCTGAAACTGTGAGCAAAGCTTACATCAAACTCAGGTTATTAAGATATTCCTATTTCGATTAAAGTTTTTTGGTAATTTAGCTGCCACAAATTTGTTATTAACGTTTAAAAATTAATTTTTATGAAAAGATTATTTTCAATGTCGGCTATGTTTGTAGCAACTGCTTTATTTCTTGCTAGTTGTGGTGGAAACGAAGCCGCTAAGACAGAGAAAGCTGATGCTGCACCTGAGGTAAAAACTGAAAAAGTTGAAGCTGCTCCTGAGAAAGCTCCTGAAGCTACAAACGAAACTGCTGTAAACCTTGAGAATGGTAAAGTTGTTTACGATAAAGCTTGTGGTGCTTGCCATAATCCTGGAGTTGCTGGAGCTGCTAAACTTGACGACAAAGTTCGTTGGGAAGCTACTGCTGCAAACGGTATGGAAACTGTTGATGAGCATGCAATCAAAGGTTTCACTGGTGAGCATGGCGCAATGCCAGCAAAAGGTGGTAATGCTTCTTTAAGCGACCAAGATGTTAAAGATGCTGTTGCTTATATGTTGCATACTGCAGGTGTTGAGGCTAAATAATATAGCTCAAAATCGAATAAAAAAACGGAGCTCCTTTTGGAGCTCTTTTTTTATGCCTACTAAAATAGTTTGAGAGCTTTTCCGAAGATTTTGACAGAATAATTCTTCCTTATTGATTTACGCTTGAAAAGAGTTTTATTTTGAAGAACCACAGCATTTTTCCATATGCATCACCTCCCCCTTAGATTTCATCGAATCGGTCTTCATTTTATGTACTTCCAGTTTTTTAGCCGAAGGACTTATATACATAATTCCCAAATTCAAACCTCGCAAAATAAATAAGAGTCCTACAATAACAACAACAAAAGGGATGGCTTTATTAATAAAACGCTTTAATTTCAAACTGGCAAAATTACCCAACATCGAAAGTAGAAACATCATCGGTATGGTTCCTAAACCAAATAGAGCCATAAAAATAACGGAGCCCGAAACCGAACCCACAGCAATAGCCCCTGCAATGGCCATATACACCATACCACAAGGCAAAAGACCATTTAATAAACCAGTAATAAATAAGGATTTATAGGATGCTTGTTGAAAATACTTCGACAATTGTTTTTTAATGGAAGTCATAAATTTAGAATTCCCCGTTCCTTTATAAAGCACTCTATTGATTTGGGGAAATGCAATTGTAGCAATCATAAACACCCCCATCGCTATAGAAATCCATCGTTGAAATCCCGCAAGTGAGAATCCGGCACCTATAAATCCAAATATGGCACCCATTGAAGCATAGGTAATTGTACGTCCTAAATTATATAGAAGGGCCGAGAAAATACGAGTACCCCAATTCTTATTATTGAGAGGAAGCACAAGTGCAATGGGACCACACATGCCAACGCAATGAAAGCCTGTGAGCAAACCCAATCCCAATGCCGTATATAGTATATCCATTTTATTGTAGCATAAAATTCTGCTCTGTGTAATACTCCAAAGAATCAACTGCCCAATTTACTTTGATTACGCACCGTCCTCGAAGCATTCCTTTTTTTTCTATTTTCTGATTTAATGAATCATCAAGTTCAATTTCAAATTGTTTGTCTAAATGATTGTCGCGTGGAAAAAAAACCAGAATGCTACCCTTAGGATTTGAACCCATCTTAGGAAATTTCACATAAATAAATTCTTCATCCTGATCAAACTGAATATTCTCCTCCAAATCATTTGTGCGTTTTATTCTTTCAATCTGCGACTGATAATCAATTGCTTTAGGATAATAATCATCCACTACTAAATTCAAAGGCTGCATCGAACTGATAATTACCAATGTAATCATCCCTATCAAAAACACAACGATTGTGATAAATATGCCTGTACCCCAATTCATTTTCATAATTCTTATCTTATAAAATGCCGAATACTCAAAACCTAAACAGTTTGAATATTCGGCACAAATTTAACATTATTTTAACAATTATTTACTTCTTTGGTGACATAAATGTTACCGAAGTAGTTTTAAGTTCTTCGCCATCGCGCATAATGGATAAATCAAGAATAATATTATCTTTTTCAATATCCGAATTAGCCATTTTAATAAACATAATAGCATCTTTGCGCTCCTGTGGAGAAACTACAATTTCACCTCCAACTACAGTAACTCTACCCTTATGATTAGTTAATTTCACGTTTATATGCTTATCAAATCTCGTTTTATTCACCACCTTAATGTTGTATAGATTTATCAAGCTATCTTTTCCCGCCTTTTGATAAATTACACCAGGAGTTCGCAAAACAACAACGGACACATCCGTTCTGGAAAATAGTGTATAACCCGCAAAAGCAAGAATCAATACCAACACAAAAGTATAGGCTTTAACCCGAGTTGACCATCCCACTCTCTTACCTGTTCTAATTTCTTTTTCCGATGCATAACGGATTAAACCCGTTGGTTTACCCACATTTTTCATAACATTATCACATGCATCGATACAAGCTGTACAGTTTACACACTCCAATTGCGTACCATTACGAATATCAATTCCTGTAGGACAAACATCCACACAAGCATTACAGTCGATACAATCACCTAAGCCTGTTGTTTCTCGCGTAGAACCTTTCTTTTGATGTCCACGAGGTTCACCACGAAGATAATCGTAAGAAATAACGATTGTTGATGGGTCAATCAAAACACTTTGCATACGACCATAAGGACAAGCGATAATACAGATTTGCTCACGAAACCAAGTATATATCCCAAAGAAAATCGTGGTAAACAAAAGCACAAGCATCAACCATGATACATGATTTCCAATATCTTGCATATATTCTAACCATCTGTCGAAAGACATGAAAAACCAAAGCATGGCATTAACAAAAATGAATGACAATGCATAGAATACTATCCATTTGCTAAGCCGTTTTGTAATTTTCTCGCCGTTCCATGGCATATTATCAAGCTTTTTCTGTTGATTGGGCGAACCTTCAATCCATTTCTCAACACGCCTAAATACCAATTCTAAGAAAATTGTTTGAGGACAAAGCCAGCCACACCAAATACGGCCAAAAGTAACCGTAAACAGCACGACAAATAAAATAAATGATAGCATCAGCAGAAGCATCACAAAAGTATCCTGCGGAGTAAAAATCGCCCCGAAGATGATAAATTTACGATGGAATACATCAAGAAGGATTATAGGGTCACCATTTATCTTAATTAATGGAAAAGCAAATAGTAAAATTAATAAGCCTACTCCAACTACATTCCGCCATTTAATTAATCTACCTTTTGGAATTTTGGGGTGCAAGTAATTTCTTTTCCCATCCATAGTAACCGTAGATATCCGATCACGATATGATATATCTTTATAATTGGGATCGTGAGCTGCATGTTCACGCTGCTCTTTTAATTTTTCTATTTCTTGATCTTTGTTTTCCATAATGCTTCTAAAAAAAAGAAATCAGCCCCACTGAATCGGAGCTGATTTACTAAACCGTTTCATTATTTAAATTTACTCATGTTTTTCGCCTTCAGGGCCTTTAGTATTTCCTGAATCGGTACCTTTATAACTAACGAGGATATAACTCGCAACTTGTTGCATCTTCTCATTAGTCATACGAGTAGAATAACCCGACATTGCTGTACCGGTTACACCATCCTTAATTACATTAAATACTTCCTGAATTGATCCGCCATGAAGCCATGCATTATCAGTCAAATCAGGACCGATACTAGCAGCGCCATGACAGCTATTACAGCTTTTCATAAACTCTACTTGGCCTTCAGCCAAAGATTTCTCATCGGTAAGTAGCGCAACATTATTCACATCGAATGTAGATTTAGGCATATTGGCTTTTGCCTCTGCCACATCTTTATTATATTCATTCACTTGCGCTCCGTAAATCTTTAAATCATCAGGAATATTTGAATCATCATAAAATACATGATAGTAAAATACATAGAATACAGACCAAACGATGGTACCATAAAAAATCCACATAAGCCACGCTGGTGGTGGATTATCTAATTCCTTAATTCCATCATAATCATGGTCAATCAACAATTTACTCTCAGCTGTTTCTTTATCGTATTGTTCTTGTGTTGCCATATTTATTGTGTTTTATTTTGTGAATCAGCATTATCAACTACCCCTTCTTCGAAAGGTAAATTTCCAAATTCTTCATACTCTTTTTTACCACCACGAATAATCACGTAAATGATAAAAACAAAAAGCAAAAAGAAAAACAAGGATACAAAAGATTGTAAATCTCCTGCAAATCCAACCTTGTTTAGATAGTGTATTGCTAATTTCATCGATTAATATTTTCTTAAAAGTGAGGTCCGAAGACCTCACATTAAATTTCTAATTTTCTTTATTCTGTCTTTCCAATATCAACACCCAAACGATGTAGGTAGGCAATCATCGCAATAATTTCACGATCTGCAGCTACTTCTACACCTTTTTTGCCTAACTCAGCAGCGATTTCCTTACCTTGCTTCAACATATCAGCAACGGCTTTTTCATCGTAACCTTCAGGATAAGGAACACCCAAAGTTTGCATTGCACGAATCTTAGCAGGCATAATATCCATATCAATTTGGTCGGTAATCAACCATGGATATGCAGGCATCAACGAAGTCTCAATCAAATCTTGAGGACGATTCATATGTTTATAGTGCCAATAAGAATCTTTATAAGGTATTGGGCCATTCTTCACACCTTCACGAGCCAAATCCGGTCCCATTCGACGTGAACCCCACTGATATGGGTGATCATATACAAACTCACCAGCTTTAGAATACTCTCCATAACGCTCTGTTTCGGCACGGAATGGACGAATCTGCTGTGAGTGACAAGTATAACAACCTTCACGAACGTAAATATCACGTCCTGCTAATTCAAGAGGAGTATAAGGCGTAACGCTTGAAATTGTTGGCACATTTGATTTCACCATTAATCCAGGTACAATTTCGATAAATGTACCAATAGCAATGGCTACAAAAGCCCAAATAGTAAATGGTACCCAACGACGCTCAACCCAACGGTGAGGAGTTTCACCTGGCTGACGTTTACTAGGCATTGGCTCAAGAGCAGGTGCTGAAGCTTCTTCTTCTGCAACCAATTTTCCTGAAGCAGCAGTTGCGGTAACATTATATACAAAGATTAAGAAACCTATTAGGTATAAAGAACCACCTACTGCACGAACGTAATACATTGGAAGAATCGCTGTTACGGTATCCATAAAGTTAGGATATGCTAAAAGACCTTCTGCAGTAAACTCGTTCCACATAAGTACTTGAGTAATTGCTGCCCAATACAATGGCACAGCATAAAGAATCATACCTAAAGTTCCAATCCAAAAGTGGGTATTTGCTAAAGCTTCTGATTTCAACTTCGTGTTGAATAAACGAGGCCATAACCAATAAATCATACCAAATATCATAAAACCATTCCAACCCATTGCACCGATATGCACGTGAGCAATAGTCCAGTCGGTAAAGTGACTAATCGCATTTACCGATTTCAATGATAACATTGGACCTTCGAATGTGGACATACCATAAGCGGTAACACCTACTACGAAGAATTTCAATACAGCACTATCACGAACGCGATCCCATGCTCCACGAAGGGTAAGAAGTCCGTTGATCATACCACCCCATGAAGGCATCAATAACATTACTGAGAATACCACACCCATACTTTGAGCCCAAGCAGGAAGTGCTTGATATA
>QNXT01000313.1 GCA_003973505.1 Bacteroidota bacterium | reverse complement strand
AGTTACTATTACTAGTATTACTATTACAGTATTAGCAGTATTAGTATTATCACTGTATTAACATTAGTCATTAGTGTATGTTCTAAAATACTGAGGGAGAAAAACTTGCCATACCAAAGGATGGGCTACTGTTACTGTGCCCAAATCTATGTGGGCGATTTTGGCAAAAGGCTGGTTAGTGAATCACTCAGAATTAAGTTCAAGTAACATTCTAACAATCAATGACGGTGCCACTGCCATGTGGTATGCTGTGCACTCGTCACAGCATATAAATTATCACGATCAAATCACCTCGATTGAAGTCTGATTATACATTATATGATATAAACACAGTGCTACACATTAGATCTACCCAGTTCCATACAGTTGTAAGAACAACGGGTCAGATTTGTCACACCACAGCCAGCATGAGCAGTTCTAAGCCACTGCCTACGCTCTGACTGCACAGCATTATGTCTGGCAGTGGCATCTTGATTGAGGTCAAGCTGTTGTTATGGTGGTTAAAACCTTGGAACTGGTTAGAAAACAACAATTATTATGTCATGGTTTCTGTACCAAAAACATATGCCAAAACTAACATCAACCATGATATTGCGCCCCTATGGGGCTATAAACAGTATGCCCCTATGGGGCTTATTAAATTTCTCTAATTATTAATACTTTGGCTGGTAAATAATATCAACAACAATTGTTTTGTCATGGTTTTATACCAAAAACACATGCCAAAACCAAATATCAACCATGATATTGCGCCCCGCTGGGGCTATAAACAGCATGCCCCTACGGGGCTGTACCTTTTTAGAAGCAGATTGAAATTATCTTATCTAATTACACATTGATTAGCAAATAAACAATAATACCACACTTAAATTAAGGCATCATTATAGCTTCCAACACATTATTGGCTAGGCTACTGGCTCCTATACGGAACCAGGTATTATTCATCCATTTTTCGCCCAATACTTTTTCTAAAACGAGTAAATACTTCAATGCTTCTTCGGCATCACGAATTCCTCCTGCGGGTTTTATCCCAATCATTTGGCCTGTTTTTTCATAATGCTCTTTTATGGCATCAAGCATCACGATAAAGGCTTCAAGCGTTGCAGCCTGAGGGATTTTCCCTGTGGATGTTTTTATAAAATCGGCACCGGCAGCAATGGCAATATCCGATGCTTTGCGAATATTGGATAAGGTTTTTAATTCGCCTGTTTCTAAAATCACCTTTAAATGTGCCTTTCCACAAGCCTCTTTGATGGTTTTTACCTCATTATACACATAGTCGAAATCATTCTCCAAGAATTTCCCTCTGGAAATCACCATATCTATTTCGTCAGCACCATTCTCTGCTGCATAACGCACCTCAGCCACACGTACATCCAAAGGAGCTTGTCCACTGGGAAAAGCACCTGCTACACAGGCAACTTTAATGCCCGTATTTTTCAGTTGTTCTTTTGCCAAAGCGGCAAATGGAGGATAAAAACAAACTGCGGCAACATTTGGAATATCAGGACCATTCACTTTGAAACGCCTTGCCTGATAACACATATCTTTTATCTTTTGGTTGGTATCACTACCCTCCAAAGTCGTTAAATCGATTACATTAAGAATGATTCGTAAAGCTTCTTTACGAGTTAAATTATCAAAATCTTGTTTTAATATTTCTTCTAAACGACTGCTAACAGCCTTTTCATCAACTTGAAAATCTCTATATTCCATTGCTACTGTTTTTTATTTTCCTTTTTATCTTTTCTTTGCTCTTGCACATTGGTAATTCCACCCGATACAACAAACTTTAAGGTTTCGGTAGGCGAAGCCTCAATCGGGGTGATATTCGTTTTTGGCACTACATACAAATTCCCCATCATACTGAATGCGAAAGGAACATACACCGAAACCATATCTTTTCCAATACCCAAGTCGGTTAAATCATCTTGCGTAAGAAACCCTATTTGTTGCATATCATTATCTGCCGAAAGGCGCACCAAAACAGGATGTGTAAACTTCTTTTTGCTGCCCACAAAAGCAGAAAGCAAATCTTTAACCGAGCTATAAATTATTTTTACTACAGGGGTTCGATTTATCAAATTACTAAACCAACGCACTGCCGGATTGGTAAGTAAAACCGTACCAATAAACCCTATGAATGTAACGAAAACAACTAAAATAACAATTCCCAAACCAGGAATATTGACACCAATAATCGCATCAGCGGATCGGAATAAATACACCAAAACGGCAACCGTAACAAACACCGGAACTACAAATAAAAGTCCCTGTCCGAAATACTTTATTAACCGTGAACCAATACTACTTTCTTGTTTTGCCATCTTATTTTATTGTGTATTGCAAATGTACATCATTTTTTGGGGCTAATACCATAAGCCATTTTTATAAGCTTAGTGTTTCTTTGAGCCTTCGTGTCTTTGTGGTTACTCTCTAGAACCTTTCCACAAATAGTACGGATGTAAAACTTCAATAGGCAAATCTTCCCTCTCAAATTGAACTCTTTTTTATGTAACTTGCGTTGTCTAAAAAAACATAATTTATAAGATGAAATATTTACTCTTTTTCATTCTAACTATATCGTTAAACATTAGAATTTTTGCGCAATCGGAGGTGCAATTTGATAATGAATCGAGAGCCATTTACATTTTGGATATGGCTAAGTATATTGAATGGCCTGAGAATATTAAATCTAAATTTTTTAGAGTTGGCGTACTTGAGCGCGACTCGGCCCTTTTCCAGAATATGCAATTGCAAGCGAGTAAAAGAAAAACATTGCATAATAAACCCATTAAGGTTTTCCTATTTAATAATGAAAGTCAAATACAAGATATTGATATTATTTTCTTCAAAAAGACGGATCATTTTGACATATCACATGTATTTGAAATGATTGGCGGGAAACCCATTTTAATGATTACCGAAGGCTATCCCTATCATATGTCGATGATTAATTTCATTGTAATAGACGGGCATAAAAGTTATGAGGTAAACAAAAACAAAATAACTGCAGCAGGGCTGAAACCCTTGGAATTATTCGTTTTATCGGGTGTAAAATCGGAGGCAGACTGGTCGAAACTATATGAAGAATCAGTTATTAAATTAGCTCAGGAACAGCGCATTGTCACTTCACAACGTAAGCAAATAAAAGAACAACAGGCTGAAATTGATAAGCAGCTAAAAACCATAAAAGCACAAAAAAAAGAGATCGCAAAACAGCTGGCTCATCTTGAGCAATTGAATAGAGATATTGAGCAAAAGCAACGAGTGATTGCACAAAGCAGAAAGAAATTGCGCTTGCAAAAACAACAAATGCAATTGCAAGCGGCCAAACTCGACTCTCAGCAAACAGCCTTGAATAATCAGCGTGCTGAGATGGAACGGCAAAGCGTTATTCTTAAAAAACAACAGCAAAATATTGCTGAAGGAGAACGTGCCATAGCCCAACAACAAAAGAAAATCAATCAACAACTTGCTAAAATTGAACAACAGCAATTGATTCTCTATTTATCCATTGTATTTATTCTCCTATTCGCAGGTCTTGGTTATTTTATTTACCGTTCGTATAAAATTAAAAAACAAGCCAATATTGCCTTGGAGCAAAAGAATGCATTGATTGAAAAACAAAACATTGAAATCACCGAACAACGTGATGTAGCTCGCGAACAGCGTGACCGTATTGCCGTGCAGAAGAAGGAAATAATGGACAGCATCATTTATGCAAGGCGTATTCAAAAGGCCATATTGCCCAACATTGAGATGATAAAAGAGAGCTTGCAACACTTTTTTATTCTTTTCAAACCTCGTGATATCGTAAGTGGCGACTTTTATTGGGAATCGCGTATCGATGATGAAATTATCATTATTGCAGCCGACTGTACTGGTCACGGTGTACCTGGTGCATTTATGAGTATGCTTGGCGTTACTTTTTTAAACGAAATTGTAAACTCAAAGAGAATTACGCAACCAGGAAAAATCCTGGATTTACTTCGCGAAAAGGTGATTCATTCCTTAAATCAAAAACATGATAATCCCCTGCGAGATGGTATGGATATCTCTGTGATAAACTATAATTTCAGCACTAAACAAGTGAGTTTTGCTGGTGCAAACAATCCTTTATTCATAATTCACGATGGAGAACTTATCGAAGTAAAGGCTGACAAAATGCCCATTGCACTCTACGATAAAATGGTGTCTTTTTCCAATAAAGAAGTGGAATTACACACAGGCGATTGCCTCTATATTTTTTCCGATGGATATGTCGATCAATTTGGTGGCCCCAAAGACAAGAAGTTTATGAAAAAACGATTTAAGAATTTGCTTTTAGAAAACTATCAACGTCCCATGGAAGAGCAAAAAGAAATCCTCGAAAAAGCCTATGATGATTGGAAAGGCGATGGCGAGCAAGTGGATGATGTTCTTGTGATTGGTATAAAGATTTAATCATATCAATCCTGCCTTTACCTACTGGCAGGCAAGTGCCAGCATACCTAATCTACCGAAAGGCAAAGGCAGGCGATTTTGATAATACGCAATAAAAGGGTAGAAAGACCGAAATTCAAGTTTCCAACTTTTGTCTTTAGCCTTTATACTTTTAACTTTAGCCTCCCCAAGAAACCCTATCTTTGCCCCAATGAATAAAAAATCAAAACAGCAGCTTTCGGACAAACTGAAGCAAATGGCTTTGGAACAAGGCTTCGATGCGGTGGGTATTTCCAATATCGAAACCCTAAAAGAGGAACGTTCGAAATTGCAAGAATGGCTTTCACAGGGTTTTCATGGCGATATGGGCTATATGGAGCGCAATATCGAAAAGCGTACCGACCCTTCTGTTTTGGTTGATGGCGCACAGTCGGTAATTTCTGTTTTATTAAATTACTATCCCGAAAAACAACTTCCCGAACAGAGTTATTATAAAATATCCAAATATGCTTATGGTACTGATTATCATTTTGTAATTAAAGAAAAGCTACAGCATTTAATGGACTTTATCGAGCAGGAATTCCCTGGTACTCCCATGCGCATGTTTACCGATTCGGCACCTGTTTTAGACAAATCGTGGGCTATTCGCTCAGGGCTGGGTTGGATGGGAAAACATTCACTTCTAATTAATAAAGAAATTGGCTCTTTCTTTTTTATTGGCGAAATCATTGTGGGATTGGATTTGCAATCGGATGAAGCTTATGAAAAAAGCTACTGTGGAACTTGTACCAAATGCATCGATGCCTGCCCTACCGATGCCATTACCGAGCCCTATGTTTTGGATGCAAAAAAGTGCATCTCCTATCTTACCATTGAAGCTAGGCAAGATGTTCCCGAGCAGTTTAAAAACCAACTCAACAATTGGATTTATGGCTGCGATATTTGCCAGGATGTTTGCCCATGGAATGCTAAGGTAAAACCGGGTTCCGAGCCTGCTTTCCGATTGAGCGATGATTTACTGCTTATGAAAAAGGAAGATTGGGAGCAAATGGATAAACTGCAGTTTAATAAACTATTTAAAAATTCCCCTGTAAAACGGGGTGGTTTTAAGCGATTAAAGGCTACGATTTCATTATTGAAGGGTGAGATTTAATAGTTATTGCGTTTTTTACAAAACCAAATGAAGAGTTATTTCACAAAGTTTCACAGAGAAGGCACAGAGGTTCACAAAGCCTGACACTCTTAGCTTACTTTACCAATAAATCCTGTTTTAATTTTTTGATATTCAGTAGTACTAAAAACACATTCTTTCAAGCATATAGAACATCCATAGTTTTTATTAAAATAGGGCAAACACTTACTCCTATCGATATGGGTTTTCCGTTTTGACGTATGTATAATCGGGCTGTCAAGGATGGCTTTTGGCGGACATTTCCTTATACATTTATTACATTTATCACAAAAAGCGCCAATCCATTTATGCTCATTACTTTTACTAAAAGGCAAATTATCAATATTTGTAAAAATCGCAGAAATACGCTGCCTTGAACCAAATTGAGGGGTTATTAATAATCCATGCTTTCCCAACCAACCCAAGCCGGCTTTTTGTGCCAAAGGCGGATATAAAACCAAACCTCCCAGCGGATGACTTGCTTGTGCGTAAAAATTATTCGCTCTTAAATAGTCAGTCAGTTTATTGGTCAGAATTCCCAATGAATCATAAGTTTCAAAAACCGTTTTCAAGGTTTCTCTGCTGGGCGCCTTAGAAATTGCTTTTTTATCCATTTCTTTGATAAGAACAATCGCATTATCGTAACATATTGCACGTTCTTTGAAAATCAAATTCTTTGGAATTTTCGTAAAACCAATTTCGTCAATCCCTATTGATTTAGCATATTCAAGGAATTCATTTAACTGCGCTTCGCTTATTGAAGGTGTCGGATTTTGACTATTCTTATCAATTGATTTTATAGCTAATTCGCCTTCTTTAATGCAGGATCGCAAATACTTTCCGATAAGCCTAATATTTGGCAAGCTAAAGGGAATCTCCTCACCGCCAGGAATTTTATCCGGATTGGGCCATGTTTTCTCTGGCGAATCTTTTGCTGGTTTTATAAATTGCGTTCTTAGGGATAATTTCTTCTCTAAATTAAACCAATGCCGTACTTTAAATTGGATAATCTTTAATATGATTCTTTCAAGTATATTTTGGTTTTTCCCCATTTACGATTGCCTATCTTTCCTATAATTATGTAATAAGTGTTTCTTTGCTTTTATTTTATTGGTATAACAACTCTATTTTCGGGTTCTATTGACCACTGAACCTGCCATGTTTTGCCACTATATTGATCAAGAAGTATAAATGTCCACATATTTTCAGTAGGATATAACGTAAAGCGGTCATTAACCTCCTCTTCTTCCTCAACTAGAGGGAGAATGTTCAAGTATGTTTCAAAGCGATTATTATCCTCCACATCAAATTGAACTTGCCACATTTTACCATTACGAGTGTTTAATTTGATAAATGTCCACATATTCTGTGTAGGATAAAGTCTAAATTTAACAGCTACAAGACTTTGTTTATTAACTGTATTTCCTGATGTCTGAGCAAATGAAAATACTGTTGTCAAAATAATAAATAGAAAAAATATTGTCCTTCTCATTTTATTGCTTAATAATTATTTACTCTTATGTTTGTCCTATTTCAACTGAATTTAAGCTCTCGTGGAGAACTGCTGCACAAAAACGATTTCCTATTAATCGACTGAACTGCTAATTTAAGAAAAATTAGTGTATAGGTCACAAGCAAGAATGCAATGCCAAGCTTTATTCCCCTATTAATTATTCATCAGCTCTTTTTTTCTTAAAACGGCTCTTAAATATCCTTAAAACACAAAAAGTTTCCATTTATTATTTCTAACAAATGGAAACTTCAATTTATACGTACAAATATCTAATTTAAGGAATAACGACGCCACGACCTTTAATCTCACCTTTGGCCAACATTTCATAGGCTTTTTCAACTTCATCCAATTTAAATTTGGTGATATGAGGTTTGATATAACCCGCTTCGGCTAAGCCTATTAATTCCATCAACTCTTGTTTACTTCCTCCAAAGGTTGTGCTTAACATAGCACCGTAAGGCATGGTATTATGTTTGAATTCAAACACGCCTCCACCTCTTCCCACAGCCACAATATGACCCAATGGGCGAATCATTTTTGCCGCTTGATGCAAGGTAGCTCCGGCACCCACAAAATCAAGCACTACCTCCACACTCATCTTTTCC
>QNXT01000099.1 GCA_003973505.1 Bacteroidota bacterium | reverse complement strand
TGCTCGTTCCAGTGGTTGGGGTTTTTCATGGGGCGATATGGCTGCCAATGCCATCGGTTCGGGTTTGTTTATGGGGCAGCAGGCTTTATGGCATGAGCAACGAATATCTCTTAAATATTCATTTCATACTACCCAATATGCACAATACCGTCCCAATCTATTAGGTAGCACTTTGGCAGAGCAGATGGTAAAAGATTATAATGGTCATACCTATTGGCTGAGTGCAAATATTCACTCTTTTCTCGATGAGCAATCTCGCTTTCCAAAATGGTTGAATTTTGCCGTAGGCTATGGAGCAGAAGGCATGCTTGGTGGTTTTGAAAACCCTGATGAGGTTGATGGTGTTCCTTTGCCAGAGTTTGATCGTTATCGTCAATACTATATTTCTTTGGATGTAGATTTAACCCGCATCAAGACAAGAAGTAAATTCCTAAGAGGTGTATTTAATGTGTTGAGCTTTATTAAAATACCCATGCCTACAGTTGAATTCAGCGAAAAAGGTACACAGTTTTATCCCTTATATTTTTAAACTAATAGTGCTTCAATTCATTTAGATACATTTTTCGTATTTTCTGAACTTGCTCATCAGTAAAATCTTTACAATACACTCGCACAGCATCTTCCAAATAACCTTTTCTAAAGAAAACAGCCAATGCCACATCAAATTTTAAGCTACCCACACTGTTTTTAATCTTTAGGGTCGTTTTCTCAAAAAGCTTCCAGTTTACCTCTTTCTCTATGGGGAAAAACACAAAATGTTCATCATCTAAATTGTGATATACATCTTCTTTAATGGATAAGTTAATAAACTTAAATACTTTTATAAATGCTTTTGTTTCAACTCTTTTAGGCTTTGCATAAACAAATCCTTCCGCTGCGAAAATCTCTTGTATTTCGATAATGCTGTTATAATCTGCTATATTCTTAACCCGAATGGCAGAAAAAGTCTGATTATTAATCTTTAACTCCGACATTACCGCATTTAATTCAAAATTGCAGTATTTCTTGGCATTAGTTAATGCTCTATAGAAAAATTCTGTGGAAGGCGTTTGTTTCAGAACAAGGAAAATAGTACCTGGTTTATCACTTTTATTTTTAACTCCGCCATAGTAATACCCTGGAAATGGATTAATAATTTCCAATACAAAAGTATTTTTTAGTACGTTATTAGTTAATGTTTTAACATCCTCTTCCTTTTTAATAATAGCGAAAGTGTTTCGTGCTTCTCCAGTTTTCATAATATCCTGATTTTAGTTAAATATCAATTCATTTTCAGCAGTAGTTAAAGGTTACTAACTGACCATTACAAATATAAGAAATAGAAGTGAATTTTGCTAGCTTAATTAAAGTGATAATTATCACGAAATAAATGTATGTAGTTTAAATAGGTTACTATTTAGTATGATAAAACATTGTAATGGTAAAGATTTACGACACCTTTTTTTTATAAACTTTGTGTCGCTTTGGGCTACTTTGCGTAACTCTGTGAAATAATTTATTTGCAATTAAAATGAGACTATACCACAAAGAGTCACAAAGAAAGTACAAAGTTTCACAAAGATGATTAAAGACTCTTAAGATGTTTACAGCATGGCTTATGAATAACAAGATATTTTATAATAGACTGATTAGATAAATGGTTAAATTCTAATTATCACAGCATTTTTTACTTTTTGTTATATCCTTGGCCTAAAGGGAATCAAAAAGTAAAAAATGAATCTTGTTTTTTTTAATGGGTTCTACCTTTAGGGTTGTGGCGAAAAACCATTGAAAAAGTGGTAAGAAATAGAACTTAGCCAGATAATTAATTAGAACCTATTTATTAGCTGCTCTATAATTTAAGAGTGATTCGACATTCTTTTTTGAATTGCCAATAAAAATGGAATCATTGATAATGATAACCGGCCTTTTTAAGAATGTATATTCTTGTAAAATCAAATCTCGATAATCAGTTTCTGTCAATGTTTTATCCTTAAGTCCCATGCTCTTATATTTTTGGGCTCGTCGGCTAAAAAGGGCTTCGTAGCTACCTGACAAAGCTTTCATATCTTCCAATTCGGTTTGGCTTATTCCATGAGTTTTAATATCAACAATTTCAAATTCGGGAGATGAAATATTGGCTGCTTTTAAAATGCGTTTGCTGGTATCGCAAGTGGATAATGTATAGGCAATTTTTCTCATAAATATTCTATGCTTATGCGTTTAATAACTGATGAAGTTTTACAAGCTCTTTTGCTTCTTTTACATCGTGAACTCTTAAAAATGCAGCCCCTTTCATCAAGGCAATCATATTTAGTGCAGAGGTTCCATTAAGTGCATTTGAAGGCTCGATATTCAGTGGTTTGTAAATCATTGATTTTCTTGAAATACCCACTAGGATAGGGGTTTCAAGAAAACTGAATTGGTCAAGGTGCTTCATGATTTTATAATTATGCTCCTGTGTTTTTCCAAAACCAAAACCTGGGTCAATTATTACATCATTTACTCCCAATTGATTAAGTTTGTCCAACTGCTTAGAGAGAAAATAAATCACTTCCTTTACCACATTGTCGTATTTGGGATTAATTTGCATTTTTTCAGGTCGCCCTCCAGTGTGCATTAGCACATAGGGTATTTGTAAATGGGCGATGGTTTCCATCATTTCCATATCAAAAGTGCCTCCCGAAATATCGTTAATCATATTAGCACCACTCATCACCACCTGTTCAGCCACGCTTGTATGCCATGTATCTACTGAAAAAACTGCTTTTGGAAATTCTTTAACCAAATTATTGAGCACAGGAATTAGTCTTTCAATCTCCTGCTTAGCACCAACTTCATGCGCACCTGGCCTTGTAGATTGTGCGCCAATGTCGATAATGTCAGCACCTTCGTTAAGCATTTGTGCTACACGAGAAATGTATTTTTCTTCATTTATGTATTTGCCTCCATCAAAAAACGAATCGCTTGTGATATTGAGAATTCCCATAATCTTGGGCTCACTCAAATCCATTAATTTTCCTTTGAGGTTAATGCTTGTTTTTTTTGCAAATAAGGTCATGTATATTTCGATTTTTATTCTTTATAAAAAAGATAATACAAAGTTAGTGTTTTAATTCGACTTCTAAAGAACTGAGATTTTGTCGTGGTTTATTTTGTAGAAAAACAGATAATAGCTCAAAATCAATGCATAATAACCCTGTGGAATGGTCGGTTTTTATAATGTATTTCAAATTGTCCTTTTCAACATCATAACTTTAAAAAGAATTATATTTTACAAAGGTTTTTGTGTGCAATTTTAATACTTTAGCCATTGATTAGATACTGGTATTAAAGCATTAGATGAAGACCGTATAATGTATGATATCGGAGTTTATTAGAAATATATGCATAATGGAAAAAACTATTAATCAATTTAATACTGTAATCGATTATTGTCGTGAAATCTTCATAAAAAAGACGAAAGATTATGGTACATCTTGGCGAATTCTTCGGACCCCTTCATTAACAGATCAGATTTTTATAAAAGCAAATCGGATACGTAGCATTGAAGAAAAGGGGGAGATGAAAATTAAGGAGGATATTCGAGATGAATTTATAGCAATAGTTAATTATTCGGTCATGGCATTGATTCAGTTGGAATTGGGGACAGCATCGGGTAGTGACGATATGCAACTGGATACGCAAAAGACCATTGAGCTTTACGAAAAATACCTTTTTGGTGCGCGCGATTTGATGCTAAATAAAAATCATGATTACGGTGAAGCTTGGCGCGATATGCGAATTAGTTCGCTTACCGATATTATTTTGATGAAAATATTACGCCTTAAACAAATTGAAGATAATAAAGGGGTTACAATCATTTCAGAAGGTCCGGAAGGAAGTTATAATGATATGATTAATTATTCCATTTTTGCTTTGATAAAATTAGATGAAGAAAATGAAAAGAGATAATTCAATTGCTTGGTTGAGTTGGCTATTCCTAACGCTTAATTTATTATCGGCGTTTTTGATAAGTCGTATCGATGATTTTTCAATCTATTTTCTGATTCTGCTAATTTTCAATATTGTTTTTGGAATTGCTTTTGCCAAGCGAATAAATAAAACGGTTATTACCATTTTACGACTTCTTGTAGGTGCTTTATTTATTTACTCGGGTTTTGTAAAAGGGGTAGATCCGCTTGGTACACAGTTTCGTATTGAAGACTATTTTTATGTTTATGGCACTACGTGGGCAATTCCCTTTGCATTAGGACTTTCAGTGCTTCTTAATGCGTTTGAGTTTTCGATGGGGGCTTTGCTTATTAGCAAGATAAAAGCAAAGTGGGTAAATGTATTGGTATTACTGATGATGGTGTTTTTCACTTTCACTACCTTAGATGATGCGCTTTATAATCGAGTTCCCGACTGTGGTTGTTTTGGCGATGCCCTGATTATTACCAATTGGCAAACATTTTATAAAAATCTTGTGATTGATGCCATTGTTATCATGCTATTTATTCGAAGAGCCGATATAAAATTGAAATGGCCTTATCAAGTTCAATTTGCAACGGTTTTAATGGTGGTTTTTGGATTTATCGGTTTTGAGTATTATAATATTCAAAATCTGCCAATTATTGATTTTCGTCCTTGGAAAGTGGGAAATCGGTTGTTGCCAGAACATCCGAAGCCTGTTAAGTTTTATCTTACCTATGAGAATACCAAAACAGGGGAGAAGAAGGAGTTTTTAAGTACCGATTTGCCATGGCAGGATAGTACGTTCAAAGCAGATTGGAGATGGTTGAGTTCGCGGGAAGATGATCCAAATAAAGATGAAAACCGTTTGTTCCCCATGGTAGATGAGGAGGGGAATGATTGGTCCAACGACTTGATGCAAAATAAAGAGGGTTTATTGATTGTCTCCATTTACGATGTAAAAAAACTTACTAAGGACGACTCGGAAAAGTTGAACCATTTATTTGCTCAAGCACAAAAAGAAAATATTGAAATAATTTTGTTAAATAGCAATAGTTCAGAAGTATATATTAAGTATAAAAAAGAATTGCTTCTGCCTGAAATGGAAATGTATAGTTCGGATGATACCGCCTTAAAGGCTGCCGTACGTTCAAATCCGGGTTTGATTATTGTGAAAAATGCAAAAGTATTAGCCAAATATCACATTAATAACTTCCCAGATATTGAGGAAATTAAAAACCTATTGAAGTAGATGTTATCATTTGTATTAAAGCGTTTGTTTTATGGCTTTCTGGTGTTAATCGGAGTGATAACAATTGTGTTTTATTTGTTTAATGTTTTGCCGGGCGACCCAACGCGTATGATGTTAGGTCAGAGGGTAGATAGTGCGTCTGTAGCCGCCATTAATAAAGATTTGGGCAGAGACAAACCATTGAGTATTCAATACCTTAACTATCTAAATGATTTATCACCAATATCGGTGCATAATGCTGTGGATGCTGAGAGTTTTTGGTTTCTTGATAATGAAAAATATACCTCCTATCAAACGCTATTTAAAATAGGAGAACAAAGTGTTGTGGTTTTGAAGCCGCCTTATTTACGGCGTTCTTATCAATCGCAACGTAAAGTTACCGATATACTTTTGGAAGCTTTTCCAAAAACAGCTATTTTGGCTACGGTTTCCATTGCAATTGCTTTGATTGTCGGTCTTTTTATAGGCGTTTTATCTGCCATTTATAAAGATACCTGGTTTGATCGTTTGGCTCTGCTTATGTCGATTTCGGGAATGGCTGTCCCCAGTTTTTTTGCAGCCATTATATTTGCATGGCTATTTGCTTTTGTATTGGCCCCCTATACGGGCTTAAGTATGTTTGGTAGTCTTTACACCGTTGACGATTTTGGTAGAGGAGAATATATAAATCTGAAAAATTTAATTTTACCCGCTGTTGTTTTGGGGATACGACCATTAGCCATTGTGGTAGAGCTTACACGTTCATCATTGCTTGATGTTTTGGGTCAAGATTATATTCGTACAGCGCGGTCGAAAGGATTATCGCAAACAAAAGTATTGATGAAACATGCCTTAAAAAACGCCTTAAATCCTGTTGTAACTGCAATTTCGGGATGGTTGGCATCCTTGATGGCGGGGGCTGTTTTTGTGGAATATGTATTCGATTGGAAAGGGGTTGGAGTGGCCATTGTGGATGCTTTGGAAAAATACGACTTTCCTGTTGTAATGGGAGCCGTGCTCTTTATTTCGGTGATTTTGGTTGTGATAAACATTCTCGTTGACATTATTTACGCTTATCTTGACCCAAGAGTACGACTGAATTAATAATAATAGTATTTTTACGCATTGTTGAAAAGGAAAACAAAAAAAGATATTACATAATAAAATTAGAATCATGAGACAGAAAATAGTAGCAGGAAACTGGAAAATGAATAAGACATTTGAGGAGGCTGATAATCTCTTATTTGATATTACAAAAAGATTAGAGCATTTGCCTTCTGATGTGCAATTAATTGTTTGCCCTCCAGCTTTATACTTGGAATTGGCAACCGATATTGTTGAGGAGGATGAAGTGGAATTAAAAATTGGTGCACAAAATGTGAGTCAATTTGAGAACGGAGCTTATACGGGTGAAATTTCAGCTTCCATGTTGAGTAGTATGAATATGGATTATTGTATTGTGGGACATTCAGAGCGTCGAAAGTATTTTGGTGAAACCCATGAAATGTTGGCTCAGAAAGTAGATCGTTTGTTGGAATATGGTATTGAACCCATCTTCTGCTGTGGTGAAGTGCTAGAAGAGCGTGAATCAAATAAACATTTTGAAGTGGTGAAAGCCCAAATTGCCGATTCTCTATTTCACTTAAGTGAGCAAGAAATGTCGAATGTAGTAATCGCTTACGAACCTGTTTGGGCTATTGGTACGGGTAAAACTGCGAGCTCGGAGCAAGCGCAGGAAATGCATGCTTATATTCGTGGTTTACTAAAAGAAAAATACGGAAATGACTTGGCCGAAGAAATTAGTATTTTGTACGGTGGAAGTTGTAATCCTGGAAATGCAAAAGAATTATTTGCCAATGAGGATGTGGATGGCGGATTGATTGGTGGTGCTGCACTGAAAGCTGATGATTTCTTAAAAATTGCTCAGTCGTTTTAGTAGCTGATTGAAAATATATAATGCGTAGTTACAATCTTTGTTTCTACGCATTTTTTTCATGCTTTAATCTTGGATGTCAATATCTTAATAAGAAATCCTATCTAAGCAGTATGATGAATAAGGATTTACGACATCTAATTTTTAGCCTTAGTGTCACTTTGTGCTTCTCTACCGTTCGGCAGACTGGTTTGCGTAACTCAGGTTAATAATTTTTTGCAATCATAATGAGGATAAACCACAAAGGGGCACAAAGAAGGTACAAAATTCACAAAACTATCTTTACTTTCGGAAGACAGGTTCTGAAAGTTGAGAAAAAATGATATTTGATTATTTAGTGCTGATTTGATGCAAAGGCTTAAGAATTCTTAAAGAAACTGATTAATACAAAATATTATCTATAGTATTATGATTCTATCGCAGCTAATTCTGCTTGAAGTTTTTTGCTTAATGAATTTACAACCAACTTATAAGAGTCATTAATCCAGGACTGAATCAGTTTGTCATCTTGTGCTAAATAGATGTCAATAGTATTCCAATGCTTTTTGCTCATGTGGTAGCCCGGGTGAACATACAAATATCGATTGCGTAAATCAATAGCTTTTTCAGGCTCGCATTTTACACTTACTTTTAAATCGAAGATTTGTAAGGGCAAACATTTTGTTCATTACCTTGAAAACAAGCGTCTCTTTATCAAAAGGAAATGATTCTGTTGCGCCTTTTTTTGAAAGACAATAATCACGCAGTTCTTCAATATTCATAATTCCGTAGTTTTTGCGAATATAACGGATTGGTCGCCGCGCGCTGGCCGTCAATTTATCCGACCTGGCTGCGATGGGTGCCGAACCGGTCGGAGCGATGTTGAGTCTTTGTGCGCCCGCCGAGATGTCGCTCTCCGTCTTCGACGGAATCCTTTCGGGCGTCCTCTTCGAGGCGCGCCGCTTTCAATGTCCGTTAGTCGGAGGCAATCTATCGAGAGCGAAAGAATGCAGCCTCACGGTAACGATCATCGGTCGAGTCGGACGAGGTCGTGCGCTGCGTCAACCCCCTCGACGACGACCAGAAGTACCTCAAGGACAACACCTGCCCGGGTCGCATCCGCCTACGCCTCGAGCTCGCCGAAGCCGC
>QNXT01000249.1 GCA_003973505.1 Bacteroidota bacterium | reverse complement strand
AATTCGTTTCAAGAACTATAAAGGAGAGTTAAAGAAATACGTTGGCAGTATTACCTTAATTCGTTAAAACTTAGTATTTTTATTTAGGGCTAAAGCCCGGTTCATACGGCAAAATCATTAAGATGGGCATAAATGCCCATCCTAATAAATTAATAAAAAATTGGAGCTCTAATTCTTTAACATACTTTGATTAAACTAGATATTGCAAACCCTTATTGTTACAATGTTTGTTATACTGATTAGTAACCTTAGATTAAATTAAAGGATGCTGTTTAATAATCTGTATCAAGCTATTTAAAACCGGATTGGTACTATGTGCATTCCAAATAATTTTGATATTTGTCCTTTGCGGAATCTTGTCCAATTCAATAAATTTCACATTCAAATCATAACCATATTGTAAAGAAGTGGGAACAATGGCTACACCAAAATTATTTTCCACCAAACGATAAATTGAACTCGCATTCACTGTGGAATGGGAAAGATTTGGACTAAATCCACAATCATCAAATATTTGCATCACTTTTTCGTAATAGGATTCACTATAGGAAGCGTCAAACAAAATAAAGTGCTCTTCTTTTAGCTGAGCCATCGACTTAAAATTATCGGCATCCAACCAGTGGTCTTTAGGCAATACTAAAGAAAAAGTTTCCTGATATGCCGGAATCAATTCCAAACCTTTGGGTACGCGCTCCATACGAACAAATCCTATATCAATTTCCTGACTTAGTAAGGCTTGTATTTGCCGCCGATTATCCATTTCCTTAAGGTTTATCAAAACATTTGGTTTCGCTTCACGAAACTGCAATAATAACTCAGGTATGAGTTTATGCATGGCAGAGCCCACATAAGCAAGTTTGATACTTCCGTCAATTCCCTTGCTTATTAATTTGGCATGTTTTATCACCTCATCCAAATGCTTAAAACTGGCTTCTAATTCCTGCTTTAGAAAAATGCCCGCTTCAGTCAATACCACTTTTCTATTATGCCTTACAAACAACTTTATTCCAAGTTCTTCTTCCATATTTTTAATTTGCCGGGTCAATGCAGGTTGCGAAACATATAACTGTTCGGCCGCTTTACGAAAATGCAACTCTTTGGCTACCGCCAGAAAATATTTATAATGTCGAAGGTTTATTTGATTACTCATAGTTATCAATTATTAACATAATCGGTATTATTAGGTATCAAAAGTAAACATATCTTTGTACAAAGCACGAAAAATTCGACTAAAGAATTTTTCATGCAAATTCAAGAGTATATAAATCATAAAATCAATATATTATGTTTAAATATGGAATTGAGCAATTAACTGTAGATAAAGTTATTGCACTAGCCAACGGAGAAATGAAAGGGGTTCTAACACCTGAAGCCATTGAAAAAGTTAATGAATGCCGACGTAAAGTAGATGTAATGTCCAATGGCTCGAAAGCCGTTTATGGAATTAACACGGGTTTTGGACCACTTTGCGATGTGCAAATCACAGCTGATGAGACTAGTAAACTTCAAGAAAACCTATTGATTACACATGCTGTAGGCGTGGGAAATCCAATTGATAAACAATTGTCGAAAATCATGATGATTGCAAAAGTACATGCACTTTGTCAGGGTTTTTCGGGTGTTCGCTTAGAAGTTATTGAACGAATTCTCTATTTTATTGATCATGATTTATTGCCTGTAGTTCCCGAGCAAGGCTCAGTGGGGGCATCAGGCGATTTAGCTCCTTTATCACATTTGTTTTTGCCTTTATTGGGCGAAGGAGAGTTTTGGATAAACGATGAAATAATTCCCGCAAAAGAGGTTCTAGCAAAACATAATTTACAGCCTATTAAGCTTGCAGCCAAAGAAGGTTTGGGCTTAATTAATGGAACACAATTCATACTAGCTCATGCCATTGTAGGGCTTCATAAAATGGAATACCTACTCGACTTAGCTGATATGGCAGGTGCCATGAGTATCGAAGGATACCAGGGAAGTGCATCCCCATTCAAAGCACAATTGCATACAATACGACCTTATAAAGGTACTATTGAAGTGGCTGAGCATATGCGAAATATATTAGGCGATTCTGAGAATATTGCTTCGCATGTTGACTGTGCACGAGTACAAGACCCCTACTCTATGCGCTGCATTCCTCAGGTTCATGGAGCTTCACGCAATGCCTATTTTCATTTGAAAGAAATGGCTACTATTGAAATGAATTCCGTAACAGATAACCCAATCGTACTTAGTGAAACCGAAGCTATTTCGGGGGGTAACTTCCACGGACAACCCATGGCAATGGTATTAGATTATGGAGCTTTAGCTGCTGCCGAGCTTGGAAATATTTCCGACCGTCGTTCGTATTTGCTACTAGAAGGCAAATTTGGTTTACCTCGTTTGCTTACTGAAGGTGGAGGACTAAATTCTGGTTTTATGATTCCTCAATATACTACTGCGGCTTTAGTTACAGAGAATAAATCCCTTTGTTTTCCTCCATCAGCAGATAGCGTTCCTACTTCATTAGGACAAGAAGACCATGTTTCCATGGGAAGTATTTCAGGCCGTAAATTCAATCAAATTTTAGGAAATCTTGAAAAAATTCTTGCTATCGAATTAATGTATTCAGCACAGGCTTTGGAATTTAGAAAAGATTATCGTTTCTCCACTTTAGTAGAGAAAAACTTCCAAATTATCCGCAAACATGTTGATAAATTAGAAGATGATCGTATTCTTAAAGACGATATAAATATGATGATTCATTTAGTAAAAACACGTGCTTTTATAGTAAAGTAAAAAATATTATACCATGACTTTTAAAGAACAAATATTACAAGGAATTCCTTCTGAGCTACCTTCAAAAAAAGCTTATCCTGAAGGAATAAATAGAGCTCCAAAAAGAAAAGACATATTGTCTATTGAAGAAAAACAATTGGCAATTCGCAATGCTTTGCGCTATTTCCCTAAAAAATGGCATCAAGAACTTGCTGTAGAATTTGCACAAGAATTGCAAGATTATGGCCGAATCTATATGTACCGATTCAAGCCTGATTACGAAATGTATGCCCGTCCAATACAAGAATATCCAGCCCAAACATTACAGGCTGCTGGTATTATGATGATGATACAAAACAATCTTGACCCAGCCGTAGCTCAGCATCCAATGGAATTGATTACTTATGGCGGCAATGGAGCCGTATTTCAAAATTGGGCACAATACTTATTGACCATGCAATATTTGGCCACCATGACCGATGAGCAAACATTGAATATGTATTCTGGTCACCCAATGGGATTGTTTCCTTCTTCGAAAGAAGCTCCCCGAGTAATTATTACCAACGGACTAATGATTCCTAATTACTCAAAACCTGACGATTGGGAGAAATACAATGCCTTAGGAGTTACGCAGTATGGTCAAATGACCGCAGGTTCCTATATGTATATCGGGCCTCAAGGAATTGTGCATGGAACCACAATTACCCTGATGAATGCTTTCCGTAAAATATTGAAAAAGACGGAAACTCCAAAAGGAAAAATATTCCTAACCGCTGGTTTAGGAGGAATGAGTGGCGCACAACCCAAAGCTGGAAATATTGCAGGCTGTATATCGGTAGCCGCTGAGGTAAATGAAAAGGCCGCTCGAAAACGCCATGAACAAGGCTGGGTAGATGTATTGATTGATAATATGGACGACTTACTAAAAAGAGTTCGTCAGGCTCAAGCCAATGAAGAAACCGTATCGATTGCCTATATTGGTAATGTGGTTGATGTATGGGAAAAATTCGATACCGAGAATATATTTATTCATGTAGGTTCCGACCAAACATCATTACATATCCCTTGGACAGGTGGCTACTACCCTGTTGATGTTTCTTTCGAAGAGTCTAATCGACTTATTCGCGAAGAACCTGAATTATTTAAGGAAAAAGTACAAGCAAGTTTACGCCGTCAAGCTGCAGCGATAAATCGCCATACAGCGAAGGGAACCTATTTCTTCGATTACGGAAATGCTTTCCTACTCGAAGCATCAAGAGCGGGTGCCGATATTATGGCTGAAAACAACATCGATTTTAAGTATAAATCTTATGTTCAAGATATTCTCGGCCCCATGTGTTTTGACTATGGATTTGGGCCATTTCGTTGGGTATGTGCATCAGGAAAACCAGAAGATTTGGATGCAACCGATCAGATAGCCATGGATGTATTGCAAGAAATAATGGATCATTCACCCGAAGAAATACAATTGCAAATGCAAGACAATATCACATGGATTCGTGATGCCAAGAAAAACAAAATGGTCGTAGGTTCACAGGCACGCATTCTTTACGCTGATGCTGAAGGTCGTATGAAAATTGCGAAGGCCTTTAACGATGCCATCGCAGCGAATAAGATTGGTCCTGTGGTATTGGGTCGCGACCATCATGATGTGAGTGGAACCGATTCTCCATATCGTGAAACCTCAAATATATATGATGGTAGTAAATTCACTGCCGATATGGCTATCCAAAATGTAATTGGCGACAGTTTCCGTGGAGCTACATGGGTTTCCATTCATAATGGCGGCGGTGTTGGCTGGGGCGAAGTGATGAATGGCGGATTTGGAATGCTACTCGACGGTTCGCAAGAAGCCGAAGTGCGTTTGAAAAGAATGCTATTTTATGATGTAAATAACGGTATTGCACGTAGAAGTTGGGCTCGTAACAACGAAGCATTGTTTGCCATCAAACGTGAAATGGATCGTTCGCCAAATCTAAAAGTCACTTTACCTAATATAGTTGATGATAATCTTCTTAATGATTTATTTTAATGACGACCTTATTTGTAAATATAAAGGAATTGGTTCAGGTACGCACTGAGCCAATTCCCTTTGTTGCAGGCGATGATATGAAACAATTGCCCTGCATTAAGAACGCCTTTCTTTTAGTTAAAGAAGGGAAAATTAAAGATTTTGGAACAATGGATAATTGTCCCAAAATGGAAGAAATTGAAATGGTTGATGCCAGCGACCGTATCATCATGCCCACTTATTGCGATTCACATACCCACCTTGTGTATGCCGGAAATCGCGAAGGTGAGTTTGTAGATAAAATCAATGGTTTGTCCTACGAAGAAATTGCAAAGCGTGGGGGTGGAATACTTAATTCGGCAAAAATAATAGCAGAAATAAGCGAAGAGCAACTTTATACCGAAAGTAAAAATCGCTTGGATGAAATCATTGAACAAGGTACGGGTGCCGTTGAAATAAAATCGGGCTACGGATTAAGTTATGAAAGTGAGCTAAAAATGCTGCGTGTCATAAAAAAGCTAAGAGAAAATACCCAAGTTCACATTAAGGCCACATTTCTAGGTGCTCATGCTATACCCGCTGAGTATAAAGACAATAAAGAAGCCTACCTTAAGATGCTTGTGGATGAGATTATGCCTGAAATAGCTAAAGAAAAGCTGGCTGACTATGTTGATATTTTTTGTGAAAAAGGGTATTTCTCAGTTGAAGATACAGAGTTTATCCTCAAAGCAGGAAAACAATATGGGCTCATTCCAAAGATACATGTAAATCAGTTTAATGCAATTGGCGGTGTAGCCGTGGGCGTAAAATATAATGCGCTATCAGTGGATCATTTGGAAGTTCTTAATGATGAAGATATCAAGGTTTTGCAAAATAGTAAAACCATGCCGGTAGCACTACCCTCATGCTCCTACTTTCTGAGTATTCCATATACTCCTGCTCGAAAGATTATCCAAGCAGGTTTGCCTTTGGCCTTAGCATCTGATTATAACCCAGGCTCTACCCCATCCGGAAATATGAATTTTGTGGTGGCAACCGCTTGTATTAAGATGAAAATAACACCCGAAGAAGCCATTAATGCCGCAACCCTTAACGGAGCCTATGCTATGGGACTGGAAAATGAACTTGGTAGTATTAGTAAAGGAAAATGGGCAAATATCATTATAACAAAACCCATAAACTCTTATGCATCCATCCCTTATAATTTTGGTTCAAATAAAATTGAATCCGTTTATTTAAAGGGTGAGAAAATGTTTTGATGGATTTTGAGGAGAAGTAATATATTGGTAAAGAATTAGACTCTAACTCTTTACCAACATCTCCTCTGTTATCTGCAAAATCGTTTCCTCTAAAGTACAATTCAAGCGGACAGGAATTACTTGCAGTAGTAATTCTGATTCGTACTCAAATTGTTGAAGTGGCTCTGTAAAAGAACTATGCTTTGGATAAAGTAGTGAATTAACTTTAATGAAAATATTGGATATATTGCAAAAAGCCCACTATTCTACCCCACCAACAAAATAATCAATAAAACGGTAGTGCTTAATACGATAATCCCTATTAAAAATGCGATTGCAAAGGACTTAATTATTTCATGTGTGGAAGGGAGAATTTTTCGAAATCGTTCGATCGTGATACGGTCATCTTTGGGAGTTAAGAAAGTTACAACAATCCATGTTATGGTCGTGAGTACTGTAACAATAATCATCCTCCATTCATAGGCATGAAGAACTGATTGCTCGAAGAAGGTTTGAAAATAATCCTGCACAAGATAAAATAGCAGTGTATAAACTCCGGAACTTAGCATTGCGGCCAGCTGCGACCAAGCATTAACTCGCATCCAAAACCATCGTAAAATAAACACGGGCGCTACACCTGCCGAAATGGAAAATACAATTTTTATCAAACTCTCTAAACTATCAATATAAAATGAAATTACGAGTGAAAAGACACTTAATAAGAGCATTACAAAAAATGAAAATCGTTTATAATGACTTTTGCTTTTATCTTTTGCTATATAGCCTTTATAAAAATCAACCGTAATAAACGAAGCTCCCCAATTCATAACAGACTCGGCGGTGGTAATAAATAAAGCAAAAAATCCTAGTAGAATTATGGGGGTTAAACTATTGGGAACATTCTTGAAAATAGCCTCAATCATTATTAATTCTCCCTCTTGATTTGGAGGTAAATGAACAAAACTCATTAGAGTCATCGAAATAAGAACTAAGATTACCATAATATTTAATACTATGGGAGTTAAGCCCACTTTTATAGCACCCCATCGTGTTCCTGGTGCTGTATATCTTGCCATTTCAGGTCCACCCCCATCAAACAAACTAGTACTCCACCACTGAATTCCGAGGTAAACAAACAGTGCATATAGAAGCTCTTTATTTTCAGAAGATGGAAAAAGGCTTAACTTATCTGGAGCACTTTGCCGAATGTCATTTATAGCCGTACTTAGCCCGCCACTATATTCACTTAAAAAATAAAACGAAACAGCAACAGAAATAAAATAAATTATTGCATGAAATATGTCGGTTTTGAACTTATTGGCAAAGCTATTTTTTAATGCAAAAAGACTTAATAAACCTCCCGTAACTAACAACGATTGTTTTACGCTAATATCAAAGAATATCTGCAATATTCGGCTAAAAGCAATCGTTTGAAAACTCAAACTAAAAGCTACCACAATTCCCCCAACATAAAGCGCTCTAAATTGATGTAATACTTTAGCTCCTTTTCCTGAAAACCGAAATAAAACAAACTGATTATCGGTAATAAAATCAAGCTTTGCCCATAAAGGAGCAAACACTATGGGCACTACGGCCGTCGAAAGCATTCCCACCCATAACAACCAAAGACCACTGATTCCTTTTTCGTAGATTAATCCACTATACATTTGAGCCGAGTCGGTTGAAGCAAATAGCATAAACATGGATAAACCCGCCACCAACCAACTGGTTTTTTCGGTACTTCGAAAAACAGACACAAAATCGGTTTTCCGATTTAAGTACCAAATCAGAAATATAATAATGATATAGAGAATATAGAATAGCATTCTTATCTTTTAAAATAGGTCGTGAAAATACTTACAATATTTGAAATAATACTACTTGATTTTTGTCCATAAAAAAAGCAGTACCTGGTTGGGAACCCTGTACTGCTATTTTTAATCCAACCTTAAC
>QNXT01000194.1 GCA_003973505.1 Bacteroidota bacterium | reverse complement strand
TCCTGCAGACCATACCTTTGCACCCTTATTAGCTTTTATAATAAATACACGAATATCATCAGTAATTTTATCAAAGGCTGAATAAATTTCATCAAGCATTTCGAATGATAAAGCATTGCGCTTTGCATCATGGTCAAATGTAAGTTGTGCAATATGCTTGTTTATTTCAAATCGAATCATATTTTTGGTATTAATTAAGGGGGTGTGAATAAAAAAGGATATCCGGATATTATTAAATTAATAATACCCAAATATCCAATTTTGTTTTTTCAATTAGTGCTTGCATAAAAATGCACTAATTAATTATTTCCTCCAAGAATCAAGGGTAAACCATCTTTACCACTACCGATAATTATGGTTTTTGCATTTTGTGATTCGGAAAGTTTGATGGTAGCTTCAATACCACGCATTTTCAAAAGTTCAGAGGTCAAACTGCTATTAATAATCTTATTGGCTGCTGCTTCTCCTTCAGCTGCAATTCGTTTACGTTCAGCTTCTTTCTCTTCACGTTGAAGTTTAAATTTATAACCCAAAGCCAATTGCTCTTGCTCTAATTTGGTTTCAATAGCCGATTTAATTTTTTGAGGTAATACCACCGAACGGATTAGCATTTTGTCTAAATGAATGTATTTTTTATCCAAAATGGCTTTGGTTTCTTCAAACATCTCACTACGGATAGCATCTCGTTTCGATGAATAAATTTCTTCGGGAGTATAACGACCAATTACTGTACGAGCTGCATCACTCATTGCTGGAATTACTACTTCATTTTCGTAGTTTGTACCAATAATTTTGTGCAAATAAGGAAGTTTGCTTTTTACAGGCCAGTACCAAGCTGATACCTCAATGGTAATATCTAATCCGTTGGAAGATAACATTTTCATGCTTTCATCGCGTTTTGCTTGTCGTACCGAGTAAACATATACTTTGTTCCAAGGAGCAATAAAGTGAAACCCCTCTTGCAATGGTGCTTGATCGACATCAATACCTTTTCCAAAAGTGTTGAATACCACACCTGATTCTCCGGCACCAATGGTGATTGTCATTCGGCTCCAAAATATTACTAATAAAATTATTGCGCCAAATATTATGGCAATGGGGAAAACTTTTTTCATATTTAGTTCTCCTTGTGGTTGTTGATTCATAGTTTCTATGATTTTAATTAATTAATGTTCTTTTTATTTAATGCCGCAAAAGTACAATATAAAGGAATAGGTTTGATTATAGCTTTTTGCCCAAGAAAGTAGTGGAATTAAATTCTTTCTTGCCTCAAAATATTTTCAGTTTTGCAGGTTTTAGCTTTTATGGTATCTTGCAAACTATTAATGGAGTAAAAAATGTAATAAATGAAGCAATATAATTTTGATAAAATCATTGATCGTACCCAAGTAGATACCGTTAAATATGGTTTGCGAAAGCCGGTTTTCAATAATGAAAATGTAATTCCTCTTTGGGTTGCTGATATGGATTTTGAAACGCCTGATTTTATTATAGAGGCAATGAGGCAAAGGGTTGACCATGCTGTATTTGGTTATGGTTTTCGTTCGTCCGATTATAATAAAACGATTAGTAGATGGATTTCAAAGCATTATAATTGGAAGGTAGGTGCAGAGGAGATTAGTTTTAGCCCGGGTGTGGTTCCAGGTCTGGTGATGTCTATTCTTGCTTTTACTAAGCCAGGAGATAAAGTTTTAGTGCAACCACCTGTTTACTTTCCCTTTTATACAAGCATAAGTGGTAATAATAGGGAATTGGTTTTTAGTCCGCTCAAAAACACTGATAGGGGATATCATATGGATTTTGTGGATTTGGAGGCTAAGTTTAAATCAGGAGTTAAGATGTTTATAATGAGTAATCCACATAATCCCGTGGGGAGAGTGTGGACTTCGGAGGATTTGCAGCAAGTGGTTGATTTATGTGCGAAATATGATGTCTTGATTTTATCTGATGAGATTCATGCTGATTTGACCTTTGGGCCAAATGTACATATACCTATTGCAAGTATTTCGAAAGAGGCTGCTATGCGCACTTTGACTTTTATGGCTGCGAGCAAAACATTCAATATAGCGGGTTTGAGTACGGCATTTGTAGTAATTCAACAAAAAGAATTATTAAATAGGTATAATAAGACGATGGATGCGATGCATTTGTTTACTGGAAATGTGATGGGAGCAGTTGCCACTAAGGCGGCTTTTGACAATGGGGATGTTTGGCGTAAGCAAATGCTTGAGTATGTGAAGGGGAATATTGATTTTGTAGCTGATTATATTGCTGAGCATATTCCAAAACTACATTTTATGAAACCTCAAGCCACCTATCTATTATGGTTGGATTTTAGTGATTATAAACTCAATCAAAAGGACTTGGTTTCACTTTTGGTTGATAAAGCTAATGTAGGCCTAAATGATGGTACGCTTTTTAATCCCGGAGGTGAAGGGTTTATGAGAATGAATGTGGCTTGCCCGCGTTCGGTTTTACAACAGGCTTTGGAACAAATAAGAGATGCTTTATAATATGTATAGTCTAAAGCTCTTTTTCTGTGGTTTAAAACAATACTTCGGTAAACTTTCCAATGGGGCGCTTCTTAACCTTAGTGTTTCTTAGAGTCTTTTTGACTTTGTGGTTATCGTTCAGTATCTTGCCGCCAAGACTCTAAGGCACAAAGTTCCACAAAGATGGCTAAGGTTTTTTTTATGCTCCAATTTTTCTTTAAAATTGCATTTACCAATTGAAATTACAAAGTAATACTCAAGAGACTTATGTTAAAAATAGATGTTTATAAAATCCCTTCTTTTAAGATGTCGTGTAAGTGAATTACGCCAAAGTATTTTTTGTTAAGAGTAACTAGCAGTTGAGTAATATTCTTTTCTTTCATAATTTTAAGAGCAGAAACAGCCAGTTGATCTTTTTCAATTGTCAAAGGATTGGTTGTCATAATATCTGAAGCAATTAAGGGATCTACATCCTTATATTTCTGCATCATTCTACGAATATCACCATCGGTAACAACACCAATTAAATCACCATTTTTAATTACAGCAGTTGCACCAAGTCTTTTAGAGGATATTTCAATAATAATACTGCGTATATCAGCATTAATGTCAACTTGGGGTTTTTCGTTATTCATACACAAATCTTCTACACGAAGATAAAGCTGTTTTCCTAAAGCGCCTCCTGGATGGTATTTAGCAAAATCGCGATCTGAAAAACCACGCATTTGTAAAAGAGAAACTGCTAAAGCATCGCCCATAACAAGTTGAGCTGTAGTACTTGAGGTAGGGGCAAGGTTATTAGGACAAGCTTCCTTTTTTACCGAACTATTTAATACATAATCAGCTTGTTTTGCCAAAAAAGACTCTGTATTTCCTACATTGGCAATCAATGGATTACCTAACGATTTTACTAAGGGAATCAAAACTTTTATTTCCGGAGTATTTCCCGATTTAGAAATACACATCACCACATCATCCTTTTGTACGATGCCCAAATCACCGTGAATTGCATCAGCAGCGTGCATAAATACAGCAGGAGTACCCGTTGAATTTAATGTGGCAACAATTTTTGTAGCGATATTGGCACTTTTGCCGATTCCGGTTACTATGAGTCGTCCTTTCGATTTTAGAATTAATTCAACTGCTGAAACAAAATCAGTATCAATGCTATTTTTAAGGTTTGCAATGGATTCCGACTCTTCTTTTATTACTTGTAATGCAATTTTTTGGATGTCCTGACTCATATGATGTTTTTATGTTTGTGCAAAAATATTAAATAATTGCATAACTTAGCAGTTGTATGAAATATGGTGGCTGCTTCTATATTTATGCTGTGTTTTTTCAATTATTTTGTTCTTAGGGTTTATATCGAATTTGGCTTGAAAAATTGTGGGTAATTTGCATTTGGGTTTTGAATGGTTTATTTTTCCTAAAAAACTTTTTTTTAGCTTTGTCGTAAGTATGGTTTTTTTTTGTTAATTTTATATTTCGAATTTATCGTATGGTATAAATAAAGAAAGAAGTAAATTATTATGGCTGTTAAAACAGATCAAACGTTAAAAGAAGTTCTAAAGAATTTTTTCGGATTTAATGGTTTTAAAGGACATCAAGAAGCAATTATTAAAAATGTTCTTGCAGGAAATGACACATTTGTGATTATGCCTACCGGAGGTGGTAAATCCCTTTGCTACCAATTGCCTGCTATGATGTATGAAGGAACGGCAATTATTGTGTCGCCACTGATTGCCTTGATGAAGAATCAAGTGGATGCCATTCGAGGTTTTGCCTCTGAGTCGGGTATTGCACATGTTATGAATTCATCTTTGACGCGTGCCGAGATGGAAGTGGTTCGAGAGGATTTAATATCGGGAAAGACAAAACTCTTATATGTAGCACCTGAAAGCCTTACAAAAGAGGATAATGTTGAGTTTTTTAAACATATTCAAATATCATTTTTTGCCATTGACGAGGCGCATTGTATTTCGGAGTGGGGACACGATTTTCGCCCTGAGTATCGCAAACTACGGCCTATTATCAATGAGATTTCAGACACAGCACCTATTATAGCTCTTACTGCTACAGCTACTCCTAAAGTACAAAACGATATACAGAAGAACTTAAATATGCTTGATGCTAAGGTGTTTAAGGCTTCGTTTAATCGTCCAAACTTATATTATGAAGTACGTCCAAAGACTAAGAATGTAATTCGCGACTTGATTCGTTTTATTAAAGAACATGATGGTAAATCAGGGATTGTATATTGTTTAAGTAGGAAAAAAGTAGAAGAAATTGCTGAAAGTCTGCAAGTGAATGGTATAAAAGCTTTGCCTTATCATGCAGGTTTAGATTCTGCCACCAGGGTGAATAATCAAGACCGCTTTTTAATGGAAGATGTGGATGTGATTGTGGCCACCATTGCATTTGGAATGGGAATTGATAAACCTGATGTGCGATTTGTGATACATCATGATATACCAAAAAGCTTGGAATCATATTATCAAGAAACGGGACGTGCCGGACGAGATGGCGGTGAAGGGAAATGTATTACCTTCTATAGTTATGAGGATATACAAAAGTTAGAGAAATTTGCCAAAGGAAAACCTGTTGCCGAGCAAGAGATTTCTAAGCAGCTATTACTTGAAACGGTATCCTATGCCGAGTCGTCGATATGCCGACGTAAACAAGTGCTATATTATTTTGGTGAGATTTATAAAGAAGATAACTGCCATAATTGTGATAATTGTAATAATCCAAAAGAGCTATTTGAAGTAACTGATGATATTGTTTTGGTTTTGGAAACAATCATTGCAACAAAAGAGCTTTTTAAAGCAAAACATATATGCCAAGTAATAGAAGGGGTAGATAATACAAATGTGAAAACGGTAAAACACCATTTATTAGATGTGTTTGGTAAAGGTCGTGACCATGATCATAAATATTGGATGGGCGTGGTTCGTCAGGCTTTAATTCAATTATTAATACAAAAAGACATTGAACAATATGGTGTATTAAAATTAAAACCAAAAGCTACTGAATTTTTGGCCAAACCATATAAAATAATGATGGCTAAAGATCATGATTATGATAATGTGGACAATGATGATGTAGTTGTAAAACAAAAGGTGGGCATGGCTGGTGATACCAAGCTTTTCAAAATGCTTAAAGATCTTCGTAAAGATATTTCGAAAAAAGAAAAAATTCCACCATTTGCCATTTTCCAAGACCCTTCATTGGAGGATATGTGTATTCAATTTCCTATAAAAATGGAGGAGCTGCCTCGAATAACAGGGGTAGGTGTAGGAAAGGCAAATAAATATGGAGCTCCTTTTGTAAAGCTGATTAAAGATTATGTTGAGGAATATGACATTATTCGACCTAATGATATGGTCGTAAAATCGGTTCCGAATAAATCGATTTCTAAGGTTTATATCATTCAAAGTATTGATCGTAAATTGGCTTTAGATGATGTTGCTAAGGCAAAAGGTTTAGAATTGGATGAGCTATTAACTGAAATTGAACGAATTGTTAATTCAGGAACCCGCCTTGATATAAATTACTATATCAATACGGTTGTGGACGAATATCATGTAGAAGAAATAATGGATTACTTCAATGATGAAGCCGAATCCGATTCCTTGGAAGAAGCCTACGAAGCTTTGGGTACGGATGAATATGAAGAGTTGGATATTAGATTGGTGAGAATTAAGTATTTATCAGAAGTTGGTAATTAATAAAACAGATATAATATTTGATGAATAAAAAAGGGAAGGTAAAAGCAATTACCTTCCTTCTTTTTTTATATTTGCACAGCTAAAATAAACAAAGAATATAATATTAAAAATACTATGATGAATAAAGGTAAAAGCTTAAAAATGTTGATTGCCACCATGGCTCTTTCAGTTTCAATGCTTAGTTGTAATCAGCCAACTACGAATGAAAAAAACGAAACTAAGGATACCACACAAGCTGTGGCTACCGAAGCTAAAGTTGATACAAATACTAATCAGAATAATAAAGAGGTGAGTGTAAATACTGGAGAATTAAAAATTGTATTTATTGATACTGATAGCTTGGTTACTCGTTATAAGTTTTTTACTGATGGTAATGACCGAATGGTAAAGTTGGAAGCTTCTATGCGAAGACGTCTTGAAAATGCTTCTAAGAAATTGCAAAAAGACTATGAAGAGTATATGAGACAAGGAAAGGCAGGTTTATTAACACTTAAGCAACAGCAAGATACAGAAGCTGATTTGACAAAGCGTCAGCAGGATTTAGCCCTTTTGGAGCAATCGTTATCAGAAAAACTAATGAGGGAAAAACAGGCTCTTAATCAAAAAATTAATGAGACAGTTGCTACCTTTATTGATGCTTACAGAATAGAAAAAGGCTATACATTTATTTTGCAAAAGCAAACATTAAACAGTGTTTTATCTGCTGATCCAGCTTTAGATGTTACAAATGATGTAATTGATCGTTTGAATGCAAAATATGAATTTGAGAAAAAGCATAATTAATGCGAAAAATGAGAAATAAGTCGATTCTTTTGGGTTTTATTTTTGCTTTATTACTTGCATCTTGTTCGAGTAATAAAAAAAATGAAAAGCCACCAATGGTCAGAGAGGTAGTATCTTATTTTTCGGATAGTACTACTGAGCGTGTTGTTTGGGAACATCCCCAAGGAAGCGATAGCGTGATTCTCGTTTCTCATTTTTATAAGAATAAACAACTCCAAATGCAAGGTAATATTGTTGGTGGTGTTCGCAATGGCGAATGGAATGCTTGGGATGACCAAGGGCAAAAACTATCAACCGGGCATTATGTTGATGGCATTGAAAATGGTCTTTGGACTGTTTGGTTCCCCAATGGACAAAAACGTTACGAAGGAATTTTTAAGGATGGAAAACGTGTTGGGATTTGGAGTTTCTACAACAAAAAAGGGGAGAAGGTAAAAGAGATTAAGTATTAGCTTCTTTTTATAAATCGTGATAAAGCCGAATGAAAGATATAAAAAAAGCAGCTCGATTGAGCTGCTTTTTTTATGTTGTACTTTTCGAAATAGAATCCTATTTGCATTTATAATATAAATAGAAATAGATAGGCAAGTGGTCGCTATAACCTCCGTAATATCGGGTTCCTCCGTAGGTTTTGGCAGGTGATTGTACTCCTTTTTTATTAGTATATAAAAAGAAGTTTTGTCGATAAATCATTACGTCTGTTGATTTTAGCTGTAATCCCTTTTTCGAATTAATAAGTTGACCACTCACTATTAATTGATCAATCATATTCCATTCCTTGGTTTTCCAATAATAATACGAACCTTCTTTTTTTAAGTGTTTTTTTAAACTAAGATTGTATAAATTACCATTCGAAATACTGTTTAAAGGCTTGGCTTGCAATGTCTCGGTTATGCTTTTATCGGTAGGTTCATCATTGAAATCACCCATAATCATAATGCTGGGATTACCATCAGCTTTGAATAAAGAATCGGTTACTGATTTCAATACTTCTGCAGCTCGTACTCGTTTGTGCTCCGACTTT
>QNXT01000141.1 GCA_003973505.1 Bacteroidota bacterium | reverse complement strand
TCTCCTTTAAGAAAATTCAGCCCCCAGTAAAAACCCAACAGCGTAAGTATTGCAACAAAACCCGTTAAAAACTCTTTCTTATTTTGCATAGTAATAATAATAGATTTTTATCTTAACAAAGATATGGTTTATTTATTCATCATTTTAATAGCTTTGCGCTTTGAAATCCTTTTACCATCAATAAATGCAACAACAAAAGCATCAGAGAAGCCATTCGCTCGTACTTTTTTAGCATAAGTATTGGCTTCATCAATACTCTTAAATCTACCTGAGACATACTTATTATACCCTTTATCTTGATAGCGCCACACATCTTTCATCCCCTTCAATTCAGCACTACCATTGGTAAATACTTTTTTAGAGGTCATAAATTGAACTCCAAAAATAAGCTCTTGATTATTATCTGCAGCAACAGCCTCTACATTTGCCTTAGCCTTTTTTTCGGCAGCCAAAATACTATCTCTTTTTACTGCTTCCATTTGAGCCTGCATATCATCTTGTTCCATTTGATGCTTATATTCCTTAAAGGCGCGATAAATGCCCGAGGCAATTTCATTTTGTCCTTTTTCCGACATTAAGTATTTTTCTTCAGCAGGATTGGATAAAAACCCAGCCTCCACCAAAATACTTGGCATAGTGGTATTTACCAATACTAGAAAACCAGCCTCTTTCACACCACGATCTACACGATGCAAACGAGTTGAAAACTGTTTTTGAACTAATGTGGCTAAGTTTTCACTCTGCTCACGATACGCACTTTGAAATAATTCAAAAATAATATAGGATTCTGGAGAATTGGGATCAAAATTATCATAACGCTTCTCATGGTCGGCCTCATATAGGATAGCCGCATTCTCTTTTTGGGCAATGGCCAAATTTCGAGCACCTTTCGTAGCACCAATAATCCAAGTTTCTGTTCCTACAGCATTGGGAGAAGTTGTGGCATTACAATGAATTGAAATAAACACATCCGCTTTCTCCTTATTTGCAATTTTTGCTCGTTTATATAACTCCACAAACACATCCGTTTTACGAGTGTAAATCACTTTAACATCAGGAAGATTCTGTTCAATGTAGTTCCCAACTTTTAAGGCCAATTTTAATGCTATATCTTTCTCTTTGCTTTTTTTACCAACCGTTCCAGGATCTTTTCCTCCATGCCCTGCATCAATCACAACCCGGTCAATCTTCTTATAAGTCTGGGCTGAAAGAAGGTTGCTAAATTGGATTAAATAAATAAGTAAGATTGCCTTTAATATATATCGCATATTTAAATATTTTTAATTGAAACTCTATTCATTATAGTATAATCGATTTATTCAACAAATATTGTGCAATATTTCTTTATTCATGCGTTTTTATGACACAAAAGTTTGTTAGTTTTGACCTTTATTTATTGAGGCTATACTTTACGACAAAGTTAGGGCGAACTGATAGTATTATATTTAACCCGATTCGAAATTGTTAACGAAATTATTAACAGATATATTTTCAAAAGGTTTAATGATATTCTTTTTGAGTATCCTTATCACCCTGACTGTTAGTGCCCAAGAAATAGTTCCTGATAGTATTCCAAAACTCCATAGTAAAACCGACGACAGTCTAAAAATGTCGAAGGTAAATCAATTCCTTAATGACAGTCTAAAAAACCCCCATATATACAGTGATAGTATTGTTGAGTCGAATGATGAAGGAAATGAAGTTTCTGTTTCAAAACCTCGACGCTCAAAAACGATGAACTTAGTTGAAAAGGTAGTTTATAATGCCGAGGATAGCATCATTATGGACTGGGCAAAACAAAAAGCCTATATGTATAAGAATGCTGAAGTAAACTATGATGGAGTAAACTTAAAAGCCGATTATATTGAACTTGACTTTAAGAATAATACCGTATATGCCATTGGTGTTGAGGATAGTAATGGGGTAGTTCAAGGTAATCCGGTTTTCAAAGATGGCGATGATGAATTTGAAACTACGAGTTTAACCTATAATTTCGATACGAAAGTAGGAATTGTAAATGACGTAACAAAGCACGAAGGCGATATGTATGTATGGCTTTCAAAGGGTAAAAAAATGAGTGATAATATTACTTATGTGAAATCGGGGCATTTTACAACTTGTAGTGCTAAACATCCTCATTATCGTATTCGATATAAAAAAGGAAAAGTAATACCTGATGACAAAATTGTAACCGGACCTATTTATATGGAGGTTGAAGACATTCCTATTCCTTTAATTATCCCCTTTGGTTTTATCCCGAATAAAAAAGGCAGAGCTAATGGAATACTTTTCCCTTCTTATGGTTATACCGAAAATCGAGGTTACAATATTACAGACGGAGGTTATTATTGGGGACTTGGACCTCATATGGACTTAGCTCTTCGAGCGGATATATACTCACGAGGAAGTTGGGGGTTAAAGGCTCACTCACGTTATAATTTCCGTTATCATGGCCAGGGTGATTTTGATATCCGTTTTGCACATAATAAAATAGGCGAAACCGATGCAAATAACTATACCGAAGATCAAAGTTTCTTTATTCGTTGGAACCATCGCCAAGACGCCAAAGCCAATCCCAACAGTAGTTTTTCAGCCAATGTAAATCTTGGTAGTACAAACTATAATAAAATGAACTCCAATAATACACAGGATTACTTAACCAATACTTTTCAATCGAGTGTTGCTTACCGAGCTACTTTGTGGGGGAACTATAATTTTACAGCGAATTTAGGTCATAGCCAAAACTCTCAAACAGGAGCAATCAATATGACTTTACCACAAATTTCGTTTAATACACCTCGCTTCTACCCTTTCGAACGTAAGAAACCCATTGGCAAGAAAAAATGGTATGAAAAAATAATGATTTCCTATAAAATGGATGCCAAAAACAACTTGAATACGGTAGATTCACTGTTTGGTCAAGTTACTTTTGAGGATTTCGATAAAGGAATTCGACAAGTTGTACCCATTAGTAGTACCATCAATTTGGGGCATTTCACATGGACTAATTCGGCTAATTTTACCGAAAGGTGGTATTTTCAAAGCACCTATAAAAACTGGCAAGACACCACTTATGAGAACAACGACACCATTTTGCCTCACCTTGTAACCGACTATTATAATGAGTTTTCTGCAGTACATGAGTACAGTTTCAGCTCCTCTATTAATACCCGAATTTACGGAATGTATCTTGCTAAAAAGGGTCCTATCAAAGCCTTACGTCATGTGGTATCGCCTACTTTAGGTTTTACCTACCATCCCGATTTTGGTGCGGCGCATTTTAATTATTTCACCAGCTATATTGATGAGGATGGGAAAGAAGTGCGCTACTCCCGCTTTGCTGGTCAAATGTATGGGGCACCTCCTGATGGAAAATCGGGAAATATAAATTTAAGTATTGATAACAACTTTGAATTAAAAGTTCGGTCTCGAAAAGATACGATTACAGGAACAAAAAAGATAAAACTTATTGAAAGTTTGCGAATTGGAACCTCCTATGATTTAGCAAAAACAGAGTTTCAATTAGCTCCTTTGAGTGTAACTGCCCGAACAACGATTGTCAAAGGTTTATCCGTTCGTTTTGCTGGGTATTGGGACTTTTATGCTCTGGATTCTGCGGGAGCTCGTATCAATGAATTCAATTGGAATGTAAACAAAACCCTTCTTAGAAAAAACAGCAACGAATGGAACTTTGGATTCAACTATAACATAAATGCCAATAAACTCAAACAGGGAAGAAAAAAACGATATGAGTCGAATAAAGGTACTCAAGAAGAATTGGATGAAGTAAATAAATATCCTGACCACTACGTCGATTTTAATAATCCTTGGAATATGAATTTTAGTTATACATGGCGCTATACAGACATTTATAGTTATGATAATATTGCATATGACAAAAAAATTGTTCAAACCTTAGGACTTAGAGGGGATGTGAATATCACAAAAAAATGGAAAATAGGAATTACTACGGGTTGGGACTTTCAAGCAAAGGACCTATCATTTACATCTGTGGATATTTATCGCGACTTACATTGTTGGGAACTTATGTTTAATTGGATTCCCATTGGTCAGCGTAAAAGTTATAATCTTACAATTCGTATAAAATCGCCAATGCTACAAGACTTGAAATTGAATAAGCGTAAGGATTGGAGAGATTATTAGAGGATAGAGGACGAGGATAGAGGACAAGGATAGAGGATAGAGGACGAGGATTAGGTGATGGAAGTGGGAAGATGGAAGACCGAAGATGGAAGTGGGATGAATAAAGTAAAGAATTAACATGAACACCAAAGAATTACAAAAGAAGGCTACGGAAATAAGGCATGATATTTTACGGAGTATCTATACTGCGGGTTCGGGGCATACGGGTGGTTCATTGGGTTTGGCTGATGTTTTTACAGCATTGTATTTCCACATACTCAATCATAAACCACAAGAGCCTCAATGGGAAGATCGCGATAGACTGATACTAAGCATTGGCCATGTAACTCCTGTGCATTATGCTACTTTAGCTCATGCAGGTTATTTCCCCAAAGAAGAGCTGTTAACGCTGCGCAAATTAGGAAGTCGTTTGCAAGGGCATCCCGGACGCAATCATGGTTTACCAGGTCTCGAATTATCATCGGGTTCACTCGGACAAGGATTATCAATTGCCGTGGGCATGGCATTAACCGCTAAACACGATAAAAAAGATTGGCGTGTTTTCAGCATTCACGGTGATGGCGAGCTACAAGAAGGAAGTATTTGGGAAGCTGCCATGAGTGCGGGTCATTATAAGCTCGATAATCTTGTGGCTTTGGTCGATCGAAATCATGTGCAAATTGATGGCGATACCGAATCAGTTATGAGCATTGAACCACTTAAGCAAAAATGGGAGTCCTTCGGTTGGCATGTTTTGGAATGTGATGGAAATAATATGGAATCAATCATCAGTAGCTATCAACTAGCCATTGACTTTCAAGGAAAACCTTCTGTAATTATTGCAAAAACAAAAATGGGAGCTGGTATTCCTGAAATAGAAAACGACTATCATTGGCATGGAAAAGCACCTAGTATGGACGACCTGAATCGATGGAATATTAAGCTATAAATCATGGATTTAGAAAATATTAAACAAAAAGGAGTAAAAGCAACAAAACTCGGTTTTGGCGAAGGGCTAAAGATTGCTGGACAAAACAATGCAAATCTCATTGCCTTGGGTAGCGACATTACGGCTTCGGTGGGGATGGATTTGTTTGCAAATGCATTTCCCGACCGTTTTTATTCTCTAGGAATAGCTGAGCAAAATGCAATTGGGGTTGCTGCCGGAATGGCTCTCTGTGGAAAAATTCCCGTTTTTGCCACCTATGGCGTTTTTTCTGCCATGCGCACCTTAGACCAAATTCGTATTTCGCTATGCTATAACAATGTACATGCAATTATTGGCGGTGCTCATGCCGGAATTTCTGTGGGACCCGATGGTGCAACACATCAAGCATTGGAAGATATTGCTGCACTTAGAGCGTTGCCCAATATCACCATACTATCCCCTTGCGATGCAACACAAACCAAATTGGCTACCATTGCAGCCATCGAAAAGTGTAACGGCCCTGTATATGTTCGTTTTGGCAGAGAGCCTATGCCCGATTTCTCAAATGAATATCAAGATTTTGAAATTGGAAAATCGCAAATGATTTCTGATGGTGACGACTTAACAATTCTTGCTACCGGACATTTAGTTTGGGAAAGTATTCTCGCTGTAAAAGAGTTGTCGAAACAAGGAATAAAGGCACGTCTTTTGAATATACACAGCATAAAACCCATTGACAAAGCAGCTATCATAAAAGCGGCTAAAGAAACAGGTGCCATTCTAACAGCAGAAGAACACCAAATTACGGGAGGACTTGCTTCCGCAGTAGCTGAAGTGGTTGTACAAAACCATGCTGTTCCCATGGAATTTGTGGGTATGCCAAACACTTTTGGCGAATCGGGCAAAGCAAAAGAGTTGATGGATAAGTATGGAATGAATGCAAAAACCATTATCCAAAAGTCAATTCAATTAATTAATAGAAAGAAATGATAAGCAATGAATAACAATCTGAAACACCCTATTTTAAGCTCACTCATTTTGGTTTTGATGTTTGCTTATTTTGTTCCCCAAAACACGAAAACACCCATAAAAGATAATAGTATTAGTAAGGCGCAATTATTAGGGCAAATAAGTGCAAGCAAGCAAACAAATTTTTCAATTATAGAAAGGCCTTACAGCAATAAAGCAAATATGTATATGAATACACAGGCATACAATGCTTATAAAAAAATGTATGCTGATGCAGCAAAGGAAGGGCTTGATTTGAAAATCGTTTCTGCATTTCGAAGTTTCTACCACCAAAAAGCAATTTGGGAAGCCAAATGGACAGGAAGAACCAAAGTTTTGGGACAAGATTTAAGTAAAAAATATCCCAATGCTGAGGCCAGAGCTAAAGTCATATTGATGTTTTCCTCAATGCCTGGAACTTCTCGTCATCATTGGGGCACCGATATGGATATTTACAGTGTGGAAGACGAAGATTTTCAAGCAGGTAAAGGCAAAAAGATTTATGAATGGCTGCTAAAAAATGCTGCTAATTATGGATATTGCCAAGTATATACTCCAAAACCGGAGACACGTACTTATGGCTATGAAGAAGAAAAATGGCATTGGTCGTATAGACCCATTGCTGAAAAATATTTAGAAGCATACAAACAGCAAATCAGCTATAAAGACATCGGAGGCTTCAAAGGGGATCATGTCGCAAAAAAAATTAAGGTAATAGAAAGGTATGTATTGGGTATCAACCCCGATTGTAAATAATCAATTATTTATTTGCAAAAGCTCATTTAGATAAAAAAGCAAGTCGCTGAGAAAGGCTTATATTTGACAACAATTTAGAAGTAAAAATATTAAAATATAACATAATGAAAGTAGCTGTAGTAGGAACGGGTTATGTAGGATTAGTAACAGGGGCATGCTTTGCCGAAGTGGGCATTGATGTAACCTGTGTTGATATCGACAAAAAGAAAATTGACAATCTAAATAAAGGAATTATTCCTATTTGGGAACCTGGTTTGGAACCCATGGTAAAACGTAATTATGAAGCGGGACGATTGCACTTTACTACCGATCTATCATCAGTAATTGAAGATACCGATGTGGTTTTTGGCGCAGTTGGGACACCTCCTGATGAAGATGGAAGTGCCGATTTACAATATGTTTTGGGTGTTGCTCGTGAAGTGGGACAATACATCAATAAGCATATTCTTATGGTTACCAAAAGTACAGTTCCAGTGGGAACGGCTAAAAAGGTACGTCAAGCAATGCAGGAAGAATTGGATAAGCGCGGGGTGAAAATCGATTTTGATGTTGCTTCCAATCCTGAATTCCTAAAAGAAGGTGATGCTGTAAACGATTTTCTTAAGCCCGACCGAATTGTGGTGGGAGTAGAATCGGAAAAAGCCAAAGAAATTATGGCTCGACTTTATAAGCCCTTTACCATGAATGGTCATCCTGTGATTTTTATGGATGTGCCTTCAGCCGAAATGACAAAATATGCAGCTAATTCTATGTTGGCTACCAAGATTAGCTTTATGAATGATATTGCAAATCTTTGCGAAATCATGGGTGCCGATGTAAACATGGTACGTCATGGAATCGGTTCAGACAGTCGTATTGGTAATAAATTTATTTATCCCGGCATTGGCTATGGTGGATCTTGTTTCCCAAAAGATGTAAAAGCACTGATTAAAACAGCCGATGAAAATGGCTATAATATGCGTATATTGAAGGCTGTAGAGGAAGTAAACAACAGTCAAAAATCAAGACTGTTTTATAAAGCACAAAGTTATTTTGGGGATTTACAAGGGAAAACATTTGCTCTTTGGGGTTTATCGTTTAAGCCAAAAACCGATGATATGCGAGAGGCCCCAGCTTTGGTATTAATTGACCGCTTGCTTGAGCATGGTGCCAAAGTAAAAGCCTACGACCCTGTAGCCATGGATGAGGCAAAACGGAGAATTGGTGATAAAATAGAATATACC
>QNXT01000042.1 GCA_003973505.1 Bacteroidota bacterium | reverse complement strand
TTGAAAGCACTAAAGCCCTGATTATTACTAATTCTTAAGAAATAAACTCCCGAGCTAAAATCAACCGAAAATCAACCGTAGAGATTTGAATTAAAGACGTTGCCTTATAGTTATGTTGAAAAACCGTTTTACCTAAAACATTAACCAACTCAAGCTGTATATCTTCTTGCTGACTTAATTGGATATTTAGGTTTTCGGATGTGGGATTGGGGAAGACATTAAAACTAATTGCTATTGGATTTTGAATAGAAGTACCTCTTCTCATAAAGCATATCTCTAATTCTGGTCTTAAAGAATCAATAGCATAATCTGAAGAATAAAAATTCATACGCCTATAATACTGCTCATTCTTTAGTTTTATCATAAAACCATAATTATTCTGAGGGTTTTGTAACATATCTAAAACCAATTGAGTCACATTCACGGTATAAACCTGACTATTAGAGGTTGATTGTGCAAGTGAAACACGATTTAGAGTCGTTGTTTGTGGTTGAGTAGCCCATGTCACCGTTGACTCATACCATGGAGATACTACACGCTCAATCCAACAAGCATTGCTCCCACTTAAACTTGAGTGTTGACCAAAACCATACCCACTCACGGTAATACCATAAAGTCTAAGCGTAGCACTTGTTAGTTGTGCGCCCGCAGGTAGATATAATTGAGGTTGAAAATCAATAACTGAACGAACAACACCTGGTGTACCCATAAAAGTCCATGCATCAGCTGCAAATTGAGGTTGCGTACCATAATTTACATTAACTTCAGATGCTAAGCCATGTAGAACCGCATCTACTCCTGATTCCCAATCAGGTTTTATAGTCACGCAAGTATCGTAATTAACATTTTGCGTATATCCCATTAGAGCTATAAGAATAGAAAACAGTGTTAGGCTAATTGTTTTCATATATTAATTGTTTTGTGTGGGTTAGAGAAACAAATATACAAATTATTCTAAACCATCTAAAATATTAGATAATAAAAGTGTTAGGTTTCTCCGCGAATACTTCTTATGAACCTCCGTATTTTTACGTTCAATTACAAGTTCTTTTGCACTAACCATAGTTTTTAACCTATCATATTCTAAATATACACCACTACCTGTATTTTTTAAAATAGATTCAACATCGCCCTCTTTTGGACCAATAGCAATAATGGGTCGACCAGAACCTAAATATTCAAACAACTTACCAGTCAAAATCCCTTCATTATCTTTTATTTTTGGAATCAATAATAAAAGTGCTGAAGCTGAAATCATCTTTTTTACTATTTCACTATGTAATATTCCCTCATGAATAAACACCCTATTTTCTAAACCCAATTCAAACACCTTTGATTTGAAATTTTCTGGAACATTCCCAATAAATCGAAAACTGTAATCTTTTAACAGGTTCACTAAACTAAACACCTCATCAATAGGATAATCCATTGTCAAAGTACCAGTATATAGTATTTCTTTCGATTTTATATCAATATGACTACTCAAGTCTTCAAAATCACTTTCATCATATCCATTCGTTAACAGCTCCACTTTCAGTCCAGACCCATATTTACTAACTAGTTTTCTTATTATACTTGGACTAACTGTCGTAACATTCGTAGCATTAAGAAGAACTTTTCTTTCATAATATGAATCTATTTTTCTAGCAAGTACCGTTGGATAAAACTTATAATAATAGTATATATCAGTCCATGGGTCACGTAAATCAGCCAACCATTTAACTCCCAATTCTCTTTTAAGTTTCAAACCAATTAATTGAGTTGAATGAGGAGGACTTGTTGTAATAATCGTATCAATATCATATTTCAGAATTAGCTTTTTCGCCTTAGCAAAAGCAAACCTATTCCAACCTTTTCTAGCATCAGGCAAAAAGAAATTCCCTCGAATAAACCTTGTTACTTTTTGAAAAAACGACGGATCACTTTCATTACTAAATCCTCCGTAAGGGATTTGTTTATTCTTCTTAAATGATGAATATAAATTATACAATTCGAATGTCTTTGTTCGAAATGTAGAAATTGCCTTTGCTTCTTCGAGCAAGGATTTGTCAATTTGAGGATAACTTGCAAAATCAGGATTAACGGTAAGAACTATAGGCTCCCAACCATATTCAGGTAAGTATTTTGCAAACTTCAACCAACGCTGCACTCCCGCCCCTCCCGATGGTGGCCAGTAATAGCTTATGATTAGGACTTTTTTCATGGGATTTTTGATGTTTGATTTTTGATGTTTGATTTTTGATTTATTGTCCTTTAAGATGAAGTTTTACTACTTGATTTAATGGTTGCTGTAAATATTGAAATTAATTCATTTGCCTCTTCTATCGCTTGATCCAATATGGGGTCAGTAAGCATTTCTGATTTTTTAATAATCCGTAAATTAATATGACTTTCGCGCAATTCTTTATTGACCACTTTAACTTTGTGAATAAAATCTCTTTTCGATTCCGCACTTCGAGCCTCACCATAGTTTAATGCAGGTGATGTGCCCGATTTAGCTAATTGAAATTTCAAAACCTTTCCAGCAGCATCATCAGGCAACAATTTTACAATGTTTAGCATCAAAACTGCAAAATCAATTAAGCGCTCTTCCAATTCACTTGAAGTCATACGAACTTTCGTTTTTATAAATAATAAAATTATAATGCGAAGGACAAATCAAAAATCTATATTCTAAAATCAAGAATCAGAAGTCTTTTTTCTAAAAAAACTCCAATACCCTCCACCAATAACAAGCAATAACAAAAGCAGTGATGAAATCATTGAAACGGTTTTTCCTATTTTATAAGAGCTAGGTTCGAAACGAAACTCCACCACATGTTTGCCTGCCGGAATTTTCATTGCACGAAGAATATAATCAGCACGAGCATAATCCACTTTTTTACCATCTATAAAAGCATCCCAGCCATTTTTATAATAGATCTCTGAAAAAACAGCCAATTGATCTGATCTTGCATCGGTTTCATACTTCAAGTAATTGGCCTGATAATGCACTAATTTAATGCTTGCTTTTGGGTCAAAAGTAAAATCGAAATCACCAAAATAAGTCTTAAAACGCTTATCGACAATTGCCGCTTGTGCTAGATTAAAACTAAATATCAGCTTGGCTTCAAACTGCTTTTCTTGCAACATTTTACCAGCTGCAGTTGAACTTAAATCAATGAAATTGCTATCCGTATTAGTAGGATCATTTCCAAAAACATAATTCACTCCTTGCTTCAAATCATATCTCGACAAATCAATTTTTTGATTTCCAACGACAATATCCGTTGTTTGCAAAATCGTATCAAGTGCCTCCATGGCACGGCCAAAAACTTTCACATTATCATCTAAAACCAATGTCTTTATTGCAAGCACATTTCCCAAATGGATAATCTCCTGATCGGGACTAGGAACCCACTTAATATAATGCACAAACCAAGCAGGCCCCATTGCTCCAGGATTACGTTGTGCCATAGGTCCTTTTGGTCCTTTTACAATAAAATATTTGGTATTCAACATATTGATTACCTCCATATTATTTTTGCTCAAATGATGCTCAATAATATCTTGATAACGGCGTAGTTTCGCTCCATGATATCCACCAATTGATTTATGAAAATAGGAAGTAGAAGCATCATTAAAAGGACTAACAGTCACATTAAAAACACGGAAGTCCAGCTCTTTATCTTGAAGTATTTCATAATCGGCACGAGACATAGCATAAGGCTTGGCATTGAAATTCTGACGTTTAAAATCATCATCTTTCAAGTAGCGTTTATCCACAGGAACCATATCGATAAGCACTAAAACGCCAATCACTCCAATAAGGGCTGCTTTCGGAATTTTCTTTAAACCATAAAGGAAAAGGCCAGCAGCAGATAAAAGAATCAATATAAAACTACGCATGGCATCCGACTTGAATAAGCTCATTCGTACATTGGCCACATCGTCAAACAACTGCTGATATAAAGCTGCTGATTTTGGTTGCTGCGTTTGTAAGTCTGCCAATTGATTTAACTCACGGCTGCTTAAAAAGTCGAAAAACATATTTGGCATAATATAGAAAACCAAAGCCAGACCACCTGTTAAACCAAATGCAATATAAAACTCTTTGGATTTCTCCTTAATCACATTAGGATTTTTCAATACTTCATTTAGCGTTAAAAATGCCATTAATGCCATGGTCAACTGGGCAATTACTAAAGTCATCGAAACGGTTCGAAACTTATTATAGGCTGGCAAATAATCGAAGAAAAGATTGGTAAACCACATCATATTATGCCCCCAAGAGAGGAAAATAGACAATAAAGTGGCGGCGAATAAAACCCATTTAAAACGTCCTTTTAAAATGAATAGACCCAAGACAAATAGGAATACCACAATCGCTCCCACATACACAGGTCCGGAGGTAAAGGGCTGATCGCCAAAATAACTTCCAAACTGAGCTACATTCTGACGAAACTGTGGATTCACTTTTGCCACTTCATCTTTGGCATAGCTTCCCAGTGGAATACTTCCACCACCATTTGCATTGGGAACTAAAAGCGTGGCCGTTTCAGCCTTTCCATAACTCCATTGCGTAGCATAATCACGATCCAAACCTGCCGATTTCACATGATGATCGAATGATAATTCAGACTTTCCCCGGATGGTTTGCGGTGAGTATTCCAAGGTAGTCCAATAATTTCCTAAATTGGTACCCAAAGCCAACACCAACCCAATCACCAGAACGCCAATTGTTTTTGCAAAATGAGGCAATTGCTTTTCGCGTATAGCAGCAACAAACTCACTAATTCCATAAATAAGGATAATAAGTCCAAGATAATACGTAATTTGAGGGTGATTAGCATTTAGCTCCAAGGCCATAAAGAAAGAAAACAGCACCCCTCCCAATAAATATTTTTTTGTTCGAAATGTATAAATAACAAAGGCTAAAACAGGAGCCATATAGCCAATAGCATGCGCTTTTGAATTATGCCCTGCCTCAAGAATTATGATAAAATAGGAGGAAAAGGCAAAGGCAATAGCCCCGACGACACTCAACCAGGGGTCAACTCCAAGCACTAGTAAAAGAATAAAAAATCCCACCATATACAAGAAAAAATAATCGGCAGGACGAGGCAAATGCAAACGGAAAATATAGGCATCTACATACTTTACAAGATTGGAAGTATAAGCTACAGAGATTTGGTAGGCTGGCATTCCGCCAAACATCGAATTGGTCCAAAGCGGCTCCTCACCTGGATGTGATTTACGAAAGTCAACAATTTCCTTCGACATCCCTTTATGATTGATGATATCCCCTTGTTTTAATTGTTTCCCTTGAAAAAGAGGGCCAAAATAAAAGACAGTGATTGCTAAGAAAATCAAAATCCCGGCTATATATGGAACGAGATTTTTAAAATTAATATTTTTCATAAATATGTTTTTAACACTTGTGTATATACCATTTAATAAACTACTTATCCTCTTCTATCTCCTCAAAGTCCACATAATCGCCAAGCTCTTCTTTTGATTTACTTTGGGCTTTAGGCTTTGATTTAATTTTAACTTCTCCTTCTCGTTTTTTCGCTTCCTCAGGATTAATATGTGGGTTCTGTTGATAAAATTTTTCTTGGGCTTTCTTTACGTAATTACGCGCAAGAAATGGAAATAGTGTTCTTGTTAACAATCTAAAGAATAGATATATAAGAAGAATTATCCATAATACTTTAAACATAGCTTTTTATTCAATTATAATTATGCGAATATATACAATAAATCCGCTTATCTAAAATCAAAAGTCAAGGTCACAGGGACATGCTTTCGATGATTGATAAACGGATTCAATCTGAAAATGTTTTTTTATAAAAAAACTAGTTACTATTCAACATGATGAACCATAGTATTGATAAAGGTTTATGATACTTTTTATAAGCTTTGTGTTACTTTGTGCTTCTTTGAGTAACTCTGTGTAATAATTATTTGCAATTATAACGAGACTATACCACAAAGAATCACAAACCTGTCTTCCGAAGGTAGAGAAGGCGCAAAGGTTCACAAAGGAAAAATTGATATTTAATTCTTTACCAATGATTTGACACTTGGGCTTATGAAGAATAAAATTTCTTAAAGAAAATGATTTGATACAAAAAAACTATTTCACAATAATGCGTTTTCCGCCATTATATTCCGTTAAATACCCTATCTCACCACTGAATAAGCCTTCATCTTCAAGCATTTGTTTTACAGCAGGTACAAACTCTTCCGAAACAGCAATCAATAAACCGCCACTGGTTTGGGCATCGCATAATATGGTTCGCATTTCAGGCTCAGCCAAATCAGCATGTTCTCCATAACTTTGCCAATTGCGTTTAGTTCCACCTGGCACTTGTTTCATTTCGATATATTCTTGAACTTCAGGAAAAACAGGCACCTTATCATAATTGATTACTGCACCCACATTGCTACCTTCGCATACTTCGAGCAAATGACCTAAAAGGCCAAAACCTGTAACATCAGTAATAGCTGAAACGCCTTCCATTTGGGAGAGTTCCTGTCCAATTTTATTAAGTTTCATCATCGAAGCTGGTGCAATATCAGCATGCTCCGGTTTTAGCTTTCCATTCTTTTGAGCAGTTGAAAGTATTCCCACACCCAAAGGCTTGGTCAAAAACAAACGACTACCTGGCTTGGCTTCATCATTACGTTTCAGCTTGCTCAACTCCACAATTCCTGTGACAGCCAATCCAAAAAGAGGCTCCGGATTATCGATACTATGACCACCGGCCAAAGGAATTCCCGCTTGGCGACAAATCTCACGACCGCCTTCAACCACCTGATTTGCCACTTCATTAGAGAGTTTATCAATAGGCCAACCAAGAATCGCAATAGCCATCAAAGGTTTTCCACCCATGGCGTAAATATCGCTAATGGCATTGGTTGCCGCAATTTTACCAAAATCAAATGGATCGTCAACTATGGGCAAAAAGAAATCCGTAGTACTGATAATTCCCATACCATTTCCTAAGTCATAAACCGCAGCATCGTCACGCGTATCGTTACCAACAATAAGATTTTCTACACCTACTTGCTCAATCTTTGTTTGCAAAATGGTTGTTAATGATTTGGGAGATATCTTGCATCCGCAACCTGCACCATGGCTGTATTGCGTCATTTTTATTTCTGGAATATTCATATTCTAAAGTGTATTAATATTTGGCGGGCAAAAGTACTATTTTTTGGTTTGGCTTTCTCTATAAATCCTCTTTCACTTTTGTTTTGCCTACACAATTTATAATGTTTGACTTATCAACTCTCCACATTTTTTCCACAAAAATATAAAACCATAAGCCCTTTGACCTATGGTTTTCTACTTTTGTGGGTTGCAGTGGAACGTAATAAAACCGCAAACCAACGGAGTACTGCTTTTACACCTAATAACAATGTGCCTTTGGCTGCCCAATCACGACTGCTTCCTGTACCATATTCGGTACCAGCCAGTACAACCAGCGGCACGTTGTCCGCTTGATATTTCATCGCGGCATCAAAAATCCACATTTTTTCGCCGGTTGGCAGGTACGTGGTGACGCCTCCTTCGGTGCCGGGAGCCAGCAGATTGCGAATCCGTATATTGGCAAACGTTCCACGCATCATCACATGGTGATTGCCTCGGCGTGCCCCGTAGCTGTTAAAGTCACGAGGCTCGACCCCTTTTTCAAGAAGATATTGTCCGGCGGGACTGTCGATCGCGATGGCGCCGGCAGGTGAAATATGATCGGTCGTGACCGAATCGCCCAACAGGGCCAGGCACCGGGCGCCCGAAATCGATTGAAGCGGTTCGACCTCGACCCCCATGCTGGTAAGGAACGGGGGCTCTTGGATGTAGGTGCTTTCGGGGTCCCAGTCATACAGATCGCCTTCGCTCGTTTTGATGGCATTCCAGGTGGCATTGGAATCGAACACGTTCTCGTAACGTTTTTGGAACATTTCGCGCGTCACACTGCTTTTCATGACTTCCTGAACTTCTTCGGAAGTCGGCCACAGTTCTTTCAGGAAGACCGGTTCACCGTCGTTGCCCGTTCCGATCGGATCGACCTCGGGGTCGAAATCGACCGTCCCGGCCAATGCAAAGGCGACGACGAGCGGAGGACTGGCCAGATAGTTGGCTTTGGTCATCGGGTTGACCCGACCTTCAAAATTTCGGTTGCCGCTGAGGACACTCGCCGCAACCAGTTCTCCTGAAGTAATTGCTTGAG
>QNXT01000229.1 GCA_003973505.1 Bacteroidota bacterium | reverse complement strand
TCGCCATAGGATCCATCGTAACTTCCATCTCCTGATTTATACTGATATACCCATGCATTGCTTATATACATGCTGTTAAAAATATTGTTTATGCTGAAATTCAATGAAATATTCTTAATAAATTGGGTTTTAATATTATAATTGAATCGTAAATCGGTAGTGAAATAGGCATCTAGCATGCGTTCTTTGCTTGAGGTATTGTCAATATATTGTGCTCCAACATATTTTGAATTTAGGGCAACATTGAAGTTTTTAACTGGGATAAACTCAAATTGATTTCCTACAATTACATTGGGCGAAAAGGCAATGTCCGTAGTACCTAGTTCTGTTTTATGTTGTATTCCAGTGTCCCAATCGTCCACATATTCTATAAAATTGTCAATTTTGTTTTGGCTAAATGTCGCATTTGCCGACCAGTTAAACCATTTCGTAATATGTGCTGCTGCCATTATTTCAATTCCTGCTCGATACGATTTATCTACATTGGTCATAATAGGCGTTCCTACATTATTTATTTTACCAGTCATAATAAGCTGATCGGTATAATCCATAAAATATAAGTTTGCACTGGCTTTAAACTTTGTATTTGTATATTCATAACCAGCTTCATAATCAATTAAGAATTCTGGTTTTGGCGTTTTTCCCACATCTGCATCTCTAAAATCATTTCTTGTAGGTTCTTTCTGAGCCACAGCTGCTGATAGGTAAATGCTATTATGCTCGTTTAACTCATAATTTGCACCGAGTTTTGGATTTACAAACTCAAAATGATGGTAGCCATCCAGGCTCTTGAAATCGTCATGAATTCCACTCATCCAATAATCAATCATTTGATATTGTATATCACCGTAAACACTCAAAGCATCTGTAACATCATAAGTGGCTTTCACGAAAAAGTTGAAGTTGTTTTTCAAACCATTATTTCGGTAATACTCATAATTTGTACCCATAAGAGCATATTCTGCCCATACCACTTTACCAAAGTGGTCACCACTATATTGATTGAAAGCGGTTCCGATATTTACACGAAGGTTCTTTTTATTATCATAGTTTAATGATGCGGTTGCACCATAAAAATCATTGTCTAACCATTTTTGACGAACTAAGTCGCTTCTTGTGATGGTGTCATTTCCTATATAAAAAGGACCTAAACCGTATTTTGAAAGTTTCGTGTTTTCTTTAAATGTTTCATAATATCCTCGTCCATAGGTATAATGCAATGCTCCGTTGAAATTCCAATGGCTATTAATTTCTTTGGAATAAATCATTTGATAATTATCTTGTTGGTAATTATCGGTTTCATTATCATAAGTATAGGGATTGTATGTGCGATGGGTTTTCAAGGAATCTTTTGGTACACCATACCAAGCTTGGTAGGTTTTTTCTTTTCCAGAAAAAATATTGAAACGTAGAATACTCCGTTTACCATAATAAGCACCTGATACATAAAATGATTTTAAATCAGAGCTAGCTCGGTCGATATAACCATCGCTATACATTTTCGAAAGGCGTGCATCTACACTCCATTTTCCATCAATGAGTCCTGTAGATGTGCTAAGCCGATAGCGTTGGGTATTGAAACTTCCGTATGAAGTGCTTAATTCAGCAAAAGGTTTCATGCTTAGTTTCTGGGTTTGCATATTGATACTTGCACCAAACGAGGCTGTACCATTGGTAGATGTTCCTACTCCACGCTGAATTTGAATACTATTAAGCGAAGATGCCAAGTCGGGCATATTTACCCACCATACGCCTTGACTTTCTGGATCGTTCATTGGGATTCCGTTCACCGTAACATTGATACGGCTAATATCGGTTCCACGAATTCTCATACCAGTGTATCCAACACCAGCTCCTGCATCTGAAGTGCTTACCAAACTAGGAGTTAAATTCAATATATAGGGAATGTCTTGTCCGACATCCATTTTTTGAATTTCTTCTTTATCCATATTTTGGAAAGTAGTACCTGATTTTTTTGTGGCTCGTGTTGCTGTAATTACCACCTCATCTTCTAAAATGGAAGTGGGAGTGAGGCTAATAACTAAATTTTCATTTTTATTTAGTTCAACCTCAACTTCTTTGTCTTCGAAACCCATAAAGGAAAAACGTAACTTATAAGTTCCCGCTTTCAAATTAGTAAAAGTAAAATGACCATTCTGATCACTTACTGTACGTCTAAAGGTTTGATTGATTGTGATGTGTGTGCCTGGCAAGGTTTCATTGGTTTGATTGTTTCGCACACTTCCTGTTATGCTGAATTGTGCCCATAACGAAATGGGTAATACGCTCAGCATAAGCATCATTAGAGTAAATTTTTTAAGCATTTGATTTTGTTTATTAGTTAAAACTTTAAAGATATCCGCGGGGTACGTATATCCTTGATAATTAAGTTTCCCTAATTGATAAGCAAAATAAAAGATACTTTGTGATATGAGATTGCTAGCTTTATCTCAAAATTCACGTTGTATGGTTTATTGAACTTATCCCTTCCTACGCCAGCATTATCTGGTTCAGGTTCTTGGGTTTGATCTCAGCCCGTAAGAGCACCCCTTGATGAAATCAGTGCAAAATTAATACTATTTTCTTTTGCATGAATAAAAAAAACTCCCATTTGACAGAAGTTTCAAATGGGAGTTGATAAGTGTTTTTATTTTATCAATTATCAGGGAGTTAACTCACCTTGTACATTAAGTATTATCTGTGGGTTTACGGGGTCGTTTGTAATAACGGTAATTGTTTTATGTTGACGACCACGACGTCCTGCAGTATTAAATTCTACAGCAATTTCCGTAGATTTATTCTTTTTGATATGTGTAGCAGCAGGCTTTGTTGCTGTACAACCGCAACTGGCTTTTACTTTGTGAATAATAAGCTCGTGTTTTCCAGCATTTGTTACTACAAAATTAAACTTAATAAGGGTTCCACTCTTCACTTTTCCAAAGTCGTAAGTTGTTTGATTAACAACAATTTTTGGAGCTTTTTTAAGCTGCTTTTCGGTCATATTTGAAAAGTCTTGTGAAAGAATCGCACTTACGGTAAGTGTTTTCATAGCTTGATTGGCATCGTTGGTTTGAAGAGTAACACGGTCGTATGCCAAACCAAAATCATTCTTTTTATTGGCATCATAAGTTACTACGATATAACCAATTGTTTTTGGTTGAAGCGTATTGCTGGGTAGCATTTTCACCTTCAAATGTGCGGGTAAATTAGGGAATGAAAAAGTCATTGGATGTGACCAATTATTATACACTTTCATACTGTCGGTACGTACTTCAGTAAGTTTAATATCGTTAAATGCCAAATGGTTCGACATAAGCTTTAGGTTTCCCATTGATGTTGGAAAAAGGTCTCCTGGCGATTTTTGTCTAGGAGTAACTTTTCCTTTAATAAATAAAACAGTGTTTGGATGATCTGGGTCGTTTACAGTAACTGTAATGGTTTTACGGAATGGACCAGGACGATGCGCTGTATGATAAGTTGCCGTTACATAACCTTTTTCACCTGGTTTGATAACGCCCCTTGAATAACTTGAAGCCGTACAGCCACAACTTGTTTTTACTTTTAATATTTTTAAGTCTGCTTGCCCCGTATTTGTGAAAACGAATTTCGCGACAGCGTTTCTTACTTCTTCTTTTATGGTTCCAAAATCATGTGTTGTTTTTTCAAATTTGATTCTAGGTCCTTGTGCCATAAGATTTATTCCAGCAAATACTAGAATAACAATCATTAGGCTTTGTTTAATTTTGTTCATTGTATAATGTGTATTAATAATTGAAAATAGATGTTGTTAATTTATATGCGATAGACCCTTAAAATGATTAAAGGTTTATAATGCCTACAAATATTCTTTTGAGAACGGGCAAATGTAGTAAAGATTTTATTGATTATAGCTAAGTATATTACAAAAACTGTAAGTTTGGGCTAAAGCCTTTTGATAAGCCAAATTATTAGGCAGGGCATTCCCTTCGATAAACTCAGGACAAGCGCCCTGACTAATAAAATTATGACTTAACGGGCTTTAGCCCAAGCATAAAGTTGAATGTTTAATCATGAAATATTTTTGTTAAGTACTTTAGATTATAGTTATTGGATTCCGTTTTTTTATGCCAATAATAATAGTAAATTCGTGCTTCCATTTATTTTGATAATAATTAGAATTTTAAAATCGGTATCAATGAATAGAATATCAATACTTCTTGTTTTTTTTCTTTTAGCAACAAGCTTAAGAGCGCAACAATTTGATGGTCCAACTAGCTCATTAAAGGAGGAAAATGAAATAGCAAATCCCAGAGCACAGGAATACACTTTACATAATGGCTTGAAAGTTTATCTTTTCCCTGATGCGAGTATGAACGATGTAATGGGAGCCATTGTGGTGCGAGGAGGTTCGCGACTCGATCCAAAAGGGGCAGAGGGAACTGCGCATTATTTTGAGCATATGATGTTTAAGGGCTCTGAGAATTTGGGTACGATTGATTATAAAGCCGAGAAAGTATATCTTGATTCCATTTCTCAAACCTATGATTTATTAGCTTTGGCAGGCGATGATGAGGCATTTCGGAAAGGACTTCTAAAGAAAATTGACCGTTTGTCGCAAAAGGCGGCAGAATATGCCATTCCAAATGAGTTTAATAAGGTGATGGCAAGTATTGGCTCTACACGTTTGAATGCCTATACCACCTATGAAGATATTGTATATCACAATCATTTTCCTGCTGAAAGTATGGAACAGTGGATGAAAATTCAAGTTGATCGTTTCTCATTTCCCGTATTTCGACTTTTTCAGTCGGAATTGGAAACCGTGTACGAAGAGAAAAATATGTCGATGGATAATACCTTTAGAAATATTTATGTAGAGCTATATAAAAACTTCTATCCCAATTCTGTTTACGGTCAACAAACCGTATTGGGAAGTGTTGAGGATTTGAAAACGCCCTCTATTAGTAAGATGGTTAGTTATTTTAAGAATTATTATGTGGCTAATAATATGGCATTAGTACTTGTTGGAAATTTTGAGCCCGAAGATGTAAAATATATGGTCGATCAGTATTTTGGAAATTTACGTAGTGGTGATTTCCCTGATATTAAGCCTCAGGTAGAGCAAGATTTTAATGGCAGAGTGGTAGTGAAGAAGAAATTGAGTCCCATTCCGATTGGGATACTTGGTTTTCGAACTGTTGCAAAAGGAGAAAGAGATGATTTAATTCTTCAGGTTATTAATCAGTTGCTTAGTAATGAGCAATCAACAGGACTATTGGATCAATTGAGTTTGAATGGAAAATTGATGTTTGCACAATCCATTCTTGATGAACACTACGATATGGGAGCGAGTTTTATTGCTTATGCTCCAAAACCGTTTATTCAGTCCTTAAATAGTGGAGAAAAATTGATACTTGAGCAAATTGATAAATTGAAGCGTGGTGATTTTAGTGACGATCTTTTAAAAGCAGTTTTGGTTCAAAAACAAAAAGAAATTTTGTTGGGAATGGAAAATGCTGATTTTCAGGTTCAGCTTATAATTGATGCTTTTATGAGTAAACAGCAGGCTGTAGCCATGATTAATCATTTTAAGATGTTGCAACACATCAGCAAACAGGATATTATCCGTGTAGCGAATAAATACTATGGTGATAATTATCTGATGTTTCAATCGAAAATGGGCTTCCCAAAAAAGACGAAAATAGATAAGCCTGATATTACTCCTTTGAAGCCACAGAACTTGAATAAACAATCTGTTTTGGCAAAAAAGATTGCTAATATGCCACAGCCACGTATTAGTCCAAACTATATTGATTTTAAGAAAGATGTGTATAGTAGCGATTTATACAGCAATCTTCATTTTTATTATACCAAAAACAAATTGAATGATATTTACTCATTGAGAGTTAAAATTGGCGTTGGAACCTATGCCAAGAAAGAATTACAGCTTGTTTCGGAATATCTAAATATGTCGGGAACAAAGGATGTTGCTTTTAAGGATTTTAGAACTTCTTTGCAGCTGAGAGGAACCGATATAAATACGAATGTAGATGAGAGCTATTTTTATATTGATATGACGGGATTCGATTCGAATTTAGCGATGGATATTCACTCATTAAAAGACTTGCTAAGTAATACCGAAGAGAATCAAACTGCATTGAAAAAGATTATGAAGGATGCAAATATGGAGTATAAATTTGTTAAGTCGGATTTATCGATGCAGTCGAGGGCATTACATGAGTACGCTGTTTATGGAGCTGAATCGGAATTTCTTACGAAAATGAGTAAGAAGGAGATTAAAAGCACCAAAATCGAATCCATTTTACAATCAATAAAAGACTTATTGACTTATGAAACGGAGATCCATTTTATTGGAAGAACAACGGTAGATGAGGTAGCAGGACTTATGTTAGATGCTAATATATTTGCTCCCATACTACAGCTTAGTACATCGCCAGTTTACAGAACTTTGCCTACTTTAAGTAGCAATAAGGTGTATTTTATGAATAATAAAAAGGCCGTTCAGAGTCATATTAATATTACTTTGCCAAGTGAAAAAGTAAATATTCGAGATCGTCAGTATATAAATGCCTTTAATAAATATTTTGGTTTGGGAATGTCGTCTATGGCCTTTCGCGAAATTCGAGAATATCGCTCTTTGGCCTATGGAGTGTATGCTTATATAAATAAGCCTTTCAAGTTTACGGATCGTGCCTTTCTGTTTGGGGCAATGACCACCCAAGCCGATAAGACGAATGAATCAATTTCTGTTTTCCTGAATGTGATTGATAGTATGCCCAAGGAGGATGAATCTTTTGAGCAGTTCAAAAAATCGCTATTGTTGTCGGTAAATTCAAAATCTCCCACATTTAGAAATCGGTCGCAATATGTTGCCTATTGGAAGCGGCAGGGATATAAGGAAGACCCAAGAATTCAAGAGAATAAAACAATTCAAAAACTTAGCTTATTCGATTTATATATGTTTCATGCACGCTTTGTGCTTAATCGTAAGTATGTTTTATCCGTTGTGGGCGATGCAAAAAGAATTGATATGGAAACATTTAAATCCAATTTAGGAGACTATAAGGTTTTGAAGTTTAAGCGTATTTATAAGAGATAGTTGGTTTTTAAATCAGAAAAAGCAGCATATCAAAAAAGGAAATGTTGCTTTTTTTTAGTCTTTTTTCTATGTATCTGACAGAAACTAGACGTTTGGGCTAAAGCCCATGATGGAGTTAATCATTAGGCAGGGCATTAATGCCCTGCCTAATGAAGTCGTGACTATGTGGGCTTTAGCCCAAACATAGAAATGAATATTTATGCTTAATGTTTTTATTTTAAGGTCTAACCTGGTAAAACATAATGAATTCCTGCACCCGGACCAAGAGGCCAACCAAATAGAAGCCACACGGTAAGTAAGACAATCCAAGCAAAGAAGAATGCGATGGAATAAGGAACCATTGTTGCGATAACGGTTCCGATACCCGCCTTATTATCATACTTTTGTACAAAGGCAATAATCAAAGCAAAGAAACTCATCATGGGTGAAACAATATTTGTAACACTATCTCCAATACGGTAAACTACCTGTGAAAGCTCTGGTGAATAGCCCATAATCATAAACATAGGTATAAAAATTGGAGCGAGTATAGCCCATTTAGCTGAAGCACTTCCCATCAACATATTGATTGAAGCCGAGAGAATTACAAAGAGAATCATCATGGGTATAAGTCCAATATCTGCCGACATAAGTAAATCAGCACCATTCACAGCCAATATAATTCCCAAATTACTCCATTTGAAAAATGCCACAAACTGAGCAGCAAAAAATACCAAAACAAAATAGGTGCTTAGTGTTTTCATTGAGCTGGCCATACTAGCCATGATATCGGTATCATTTTTAAATTTTCCTGTGGTAAAACCGTAAGCAATACCCATTCCTCCGGCAGTGATGAATAGTAAGGCAACAATTCCTTTAATAAGTGGTGAAGTGAGTATTTGGCCATCAGCACCTCTAAAGTAGCCTTCCTCGGGAATCACTCCATAAGCAGCTATACCGAAAATGAAAAGGAAAACAAGGCCAGCCATTAATAAGCCTTTTTTTTCGAGCTTAGTAAGTTTCGTTAAAAAGTCTTCTTGATTGTCAGATTCACCTGTGTATTTTCCCAAACGGGGTTCCACAACTTTATCTGTAATAAAA
>QNXT01000129.1 GCA_003973505.1 Bacteroidota bacterium | reverse complement strand
CCCCCTTTTTCAAAGGGGGAGCTAGTTTGCCCTGATATTCTATTAGTTAAGTGTATTAATAAAGAACTCTACTTTGGAGACTATCTCTACCTTCGGGAGACAGGTGCCGATCAGGTAAAATGGATGGTATTATAGAATTAATATTTCTAAGCTTTAGATTAAATAACATAAGACTATTAATAGAATTTAGATGCGTTTACCCTGACTACGAACACTATAGTTTCTCCAAAAGGAAATCAGTCATTCTACGATATACGTGATAATGTGTATATCGTCCAGTGTAGATACTATGGTCGCTATTGGGATAAAACTGCATTTCAAACTGCTTATTATTGTTTAATAAGGATGTAATTAAATCCATGGAATTTTGCAGATGCACATTATCATCAGCAGTACCATGTATTAGTAAATAATTCCCTTTTAATTCAGCAGTATGCGAAATAGGAGAATTACTATCATAACCATCGCCATTCTCTTGTGGTGTACGCATAAAACGCTCAGTATAAATATTATCGTAATAACGCCAATTGGTTACCGGAGCCACAGCAATTCCTGTTTTGAAATAACTTGCTCCTTTAGTCATACACAATGTTGACATATAACCTCCGTAACTCCATCCAAAAATTCCGATTCTATTGCGATCTACATAAGGCAGTGTGGCTAAATATTTATTGGCATTTATTTGATCGATGGTTTCGAGTTTTCCCAATTGCAAATAGGTGCACTTCTTAAACTCTTCACCACGGGCTCCCGTACCTCTATTGTCAACAGATACAACAATATATCCCTTTTGCGCCAACATTTCAAACCACATTAAATTGAACCAACCCCATGAATTTGTTACTGTTTGCGAACCGGGACCACCATATAAATACATCAATACAGGATATCGTTTTGTGGAATCGAAATCTAAAGGCTTAATCATCCAGGCATTCAATTCAATATCATTATCGGTTTTAATGGTAAAAAAAGTTTTGTTGGAATAACCGTAATCTTTCAATTTGTTCACCATATTAATATTATTCTCTAATACATACAGTTGCGTTCCATTTGATTTATTCACAGTGAATATGGGAGGCGTATTTGCATCGGAGAACGTGTTGATATAATATTTGAAATTAGATGAAAACTGAGCAGAATTCGTTCCTTCATGCTTTGATAATTGCAGTCTTTTCAAATTATTGATATTCACAGAGAAAATCTCACGGTTTATTGGAGATGAAACACCTGCTTGATAATACAAAACACCTTTCTTCTCATCCAAACCAAAAAGTGCTGAAACATCATATTTACCTTTAGTAAGTTGTTTGATCAACTTCCCTTGCATATCGTAATAGTAAATGTGATTATATCCATCCATTTCCGATGTAAAAATGAAACCTTTATTTTTCTTCAAGAAAATTAGGTTATCCGTAATATCAATATAATATTTATTCTCTTCACTATAAAGCACTTTCGATGTTCCATCACTAGCATTGGCTAAAAGAATCTCCCATTTGTTTTGCAAACGGTTTAATCGTTGAATCGATAATACATTAGGGTCCGTAGTCCATTTTATTCTTGGTATATAAATATCTGTTTCCGAACCAATATCCATGGTCTTTGTTTTTGCAGTAGCCAAATCGTACACATGCACACTTACGATGGAATTATCCTCTCCTGCTTTTGGGTATTTATACTTATACTGTTTTGGATATAAATCACCATAAATCGTAAACTCAAATTCTTTTACATTGCTTTCGTCAAAGCGAATATAAGCGATGCTTCTACTATCAGGCGACCATTCATATGCTTTATTAAAAGAAAACTCCTCTTCATAAACCCAATCCGGAGCACCATTTATAATCTTATTAATAGCACCATCATTGGTAAATTGCAACTCAGTATTTGTCTGTAGATTTTTGATAAATAGATTATTATCACGCATAAAGGCAACTAATTGTCCATCAGGTGAGAAACTTGCTAAGCGTTGTGCTCCATTTTCAGATAGTCGTTGTAATTTTTTGGTAACGAAATCGTAAATCCAATATTCTGCAGTAAAAGAATGACGATAAATACTCTTTTTATTCGTAACTAATAGAATTTTTGTTTCGTCGGGACTAAAAGTATAGGATGAAAAACGAATGGGCTTGCTTTCACCTTCAGGAATCAACTGCCCCGCATCGATCAATGTTTTTATATGCTTACCACTTTTGTACGAATACTCATCAAGGTTATTTTGATCGATTACCGTATAGGTTTCCCCATTTTTCATCGACTTAAAACCGTTAATAGTTTTTGGGTAGAATTGGTATTTCAACCAAATATCTTCTAATGCAATATTTTTCGTTTGAGCAAAAGCCAAATTACTAAATATTAATACGATAATACCTGTTATCAATAGTTTTTTCATAGGATTAATTTATATTTTTCTAGTGTTTAATAAAAGCTCAAAATTACAGAAAAATCATAAGTGAATTATGAATTTTAAGATACAAAAAAAAGGCCAACCCCATGGGCTAGCCTTTTCCTTTAATATTTTGATTATGGGAATTTTATCCTATTTCAGCATAAAATAAAGTCCACCTTGGAAATCCCCTTGAAAAGCAAGGACACCGCCATTCATACTAAGACCTGAACTTGCGCCTCCTGTACCAATTCCAGCATAGAATCCTACGCCTGCAAAATACATGGGCATAAGCAATCTTCCTTGCAAACGAATACCAATACGATCACTGATAGCGACTTTCATACCACCGGTTACGCCCATTCCAAATCGCCACACATCACTAATTCCTGGTTCAGATACTGTTAAAATACTTGCTCCCAAGCTTACACCTCCAAATAAGGTAACTTTCTCGCTAACGGGCAATTCGCTATGACTACCAATAAGTATATAATTGATGTTCACATCGCCATCCCACAAATCATAATCGCCTATAAAAGTAGTATAGGGTCTGAAATGTGCTTGAGTTTTCATTAATGAATAAGCAATTTCGATACGATGGTTTTGACGAACTAAAAAGTTGATATCCACCCCAAAGTTCATATTATCGTCCATCTTAAAATCCCCTTCGTAAAACCGCACTCTCCCACCAAATTGATAACCTACTAAAGGAGTTATTTCAATTAAACTCGGCGCTGATTTTTTGGGTGCCATTTGTTGTTGCTGGCTTGTAGTTTGAGTATGCGTAGGTTCTTGCGAATTACTAAGGACATCACTTTGTGCAGTTAATGTATTAAAACCAACTGACAATATGCTAATTAAGAATAGTAATGTAATTTTTTTCATAAAATAATGCTTTTAATTTGTTTCTGTATATGCAAATATACGCAATTAACTTATGATGCAGGTACAATATTTAACATGTCTTGAATTATGGGTTTGAGGCCTGCAAAGAAAAATTCTACAGCAATCACCATCATAATTAGTCCCATTAATTTCAACATGATTTTATTTCCGGTTTCGCCCATAAACTTCATAATAGAGCCACCGCCAACTAATGATAAGAAAGTAACGGTTAAAACGACAAAAATGGCAATGGGCAAAACGATTTGATGTTGAAGATCAGTAGCATCCTGCATTAGTACAATCGCATTCGTAATAGCTCCAGGCCCAGCAATCATAGGAATCCCAAGTGGTGTAATCGCAATATCATCCATTTGAGCTTCCACATTTTGGTCGTCGTACTTCAAACGACTAAGTCGAGCATTAAGCATATCGTATCCCATGATAAAGAAAATAACACCTCCTGCAATACGAAAACCATTTACAGATATTCCAAAAAATTGAAATAATAAACGCCCCGCAAAGGCAAAAATAGTTAAGACCACAAAAGCGGTCAATACCGCTTTAAATGCGGTTCTTCGCTGTTGTTTAGGCGATAATTCACTGGTCATTGCCAGAAATACCGGCGTTACTCCCATGGGGTTTATTATTGCTAAAAAACTTGTAAAAGCAAAGAGTCCAAATGATAATAAATCGGTCATAATTAATTTCTAAATACTGCTGCAAAACTATGCAATTTTTCAATCTAAAAATGCATGTCTTCCCATGGATTTAAGAATTAATACTCCTCGATTTCAAGTTGTCGCTCATCCTCATTTTCAGAGTGATAAATTCTCACTCGAATATATGAGTCAGGTAATAATCGCTCTATAATATCGGGCCATTCGATAAAACAGTAATTTCCACTTTCAAAATACTCTTCTACACCAATATCAAGAGCTTCTTCAATATGTTCCAATCGATAAAAATCAAAGTGATATATCTCCTCGCCATTATCTCGAAGATAGACGTTTACAATGGAAAATGTAGGACTACTCGGATGATCCATTGAGCCTAATGCTTTGGCAAACTCCGTCGTAAGTGTCGTCTTACCTGCTCCCATTTCTCCATCCAATACAAATACCCGATGTTCTGGATATTGCTCCAATATCTGACGAACCGCTGTGGCTATACTATCTTTCTTTACTATCATAATATAAAAAACATGCAACGATAGTTGAGCCTGATCTAAAAAGGTTCTTTATTGCCAAACTCTGCGTTGTCAATATTTTTTCAATCCTCACTAACACTTGGTTAACTGCGGTTAAAAAAATCTCTTCGCCTCGATTTTGACAAAAATCTACCTTTTTAGATTTGACTCAAAATTCATAAATTATCGCTGCAATTTAATATCAATTTTCAATTATTTCTTTGCCGACAAAGATACAATAGGAACCAACATTTCTTCCATTGAAATTCCTCCATGCTGGAATGTATCGCGATAATAATTTGCGTAATAATTATAATTGTTGGGGTACGCAAAGAAATCAGACTCTTTACAAAATACATAGGAAGTACTCACATTGATTTTTGGCAAGAAAACATCATCAGGATTACGCACCTCAAAAACTTCTTTCTTCTTATAATCCAAGTTTTTACCAAACTTATAACGAAGATTTGTATTGGTATTTCGATCGCCAAGAATCTTCACAGGTTTGCGAACACGTACCGAGCCATGGTCGGTAGTAATTATCATATTTGCTCCCTTTTCAGCAATAAATCGGAACATATCCATCAAAGGAGAGTTTTTCAACCACGAATTGGTTAGTGAACGATAAGCTTTTTCATCACTTGCCAATTCACGAATTACTTCCATCTCTGTTCGTGCGTGCGAAAGCATATCCACAAAATTATAAACAATGACATTTAAATCGTTGTTCATTAACTGATGCATATTCTCAGCCAATTTCTTACCTTTAGCTAAGGTTAAAATTTTATTATAGGAAGTTTTATAATCTTTCCCTAAGCGCTTTAATTGTGTTTCGAGCAACTCTGCTTCAAACTGATTTTTGGTACCTTCCTCATGCTCATCAATCCAATATTTTGGATATTTCTTCGCAATTTCCGATGGCATCAGACCTGCAAACAATGCATTTCGTGCATATTGAGTTGTGGTAGGCAAAATGGCATAATAGATTTCATCCGAATCGAGATGAAAATAATCACTAATTAGTGGATAGATTGAACGCCATTGGTCGTAACGTAAATTGTCAATCACGAAAAGAAAAGTCGGTGTGCCCTTAACCAATTTTGGGAAAACCTTATTACGCAATAATGTTTGTGACTGTACAGGAGCTTCTTCTACCCCATTAACCCAGTCCACATAATTTCGCTCTATAAATGATGCAAATACCGAATTGGCTTCATCCTTTTGCATTTGAAATATTTCAAGAATTCCTTGGTCATCTGAATTTTCCAACTTCAACTCCCACTCCACTAATCGCTTATAAATATCTGCCCATTCTTCAAAATCTAAACGATTAGATATCTCCATACCAATATTTCGAAACTCCATTTGGTAACCATGAGCATTTTTCTCGCTAATGATTTTTTTGCCATCAATATTCTTTTTAATTGCCAAAAGAATCTGGTTGGGATTGACGGGTTTTATAAGGTAATCAGCAATATTTGAACCAATAGCTTCTTCCATTATATGCTCTTCCTCACTCTTGGTAATCATAATCACCGGCAGTACCGAACTGATTTTCTTGAGTTCTTCCAATACTTCAAGACCTGTCAATCCTGGCATATTTTCATCTAAAAAAACTAAGTCGTAGTTCTTAGCTCGAACCATATCCAAGGCATCAGCCCCATTATTCACTGTATCTACTTCATATCCTTTTGCTTCCAAGAACATAATATGGGGACGCAGCATATCTATCTCATCATCTACCCAAAGTAATTTCGCTAAACTCATATATATATTGTTTTTTGATATTTATGACTCAGGTCTAAAAGGTTCTTTATTGCCAAACTCTGCGTTGTCAAGATTTTTTCAATCCTCAATAACAATTAGTTAACTGCGGTTGAAAAAATCTCTCCGCCTTGATTTTAACAAAAACCTACCTTTTAGACTCGAATCATTCTAATTTATTCAGTTTGTAAAAATAAGTGTAAATTTACAATTCACAAAACGAACAAAATATAATAAACGTTAAATCATTTTTGAATGGCTCAAAACAAGAAAAAGATATTCAACGACCCTGTATATGGTTTTATTAATATTCCTGGTGGACTTATTTTCGACCTAATAGAACACCCCTATTTTCAACGTTTAAGAAGAATTACTCAATTGGGCTTGTCGCATTTGGTTTACCCTAGTGCCATTCATTCTCGCTTTAGTCATGTGCTGGGTGCCATGTTTCTGATGAATGAAGCATTGCAAACCTTAAAACAAAAAGGAAGTATAATCAGTGATGAGGAGAAAGAAGCTGCACTTATTGCCATTTTATTGCACGATATTGGACATGGACCTTTCTCCCATGCTCTGGAACATTCCATTGTTGATAAGTATTCACACGAAGAGTTGTCCATACTATTTATGGAAAGGCTCAATAAAGAATTTGATGGGAAATTAAGTTTGGCCATTTCGATTTTCAAAAATGAATATCCAAAGCATTTTTTACATCAGTTGGTTAGCGGACAATTGGATGTGGACCGTTTGGATTATCTCCGGCGCGATAGTTTTTTTACGGGCGTTTCCGAAGGAGTTATCGGCACACAACGTATTATCAAAATGCTGGATGTGGATAATGATCAATTGGTTGTAGAAGCTAAAGGCGTGTATTCTATAGAGAATTTCTTAAACTCACGTCGAATTATGTATTGGCAGGTTTACCTACATAAAACAGTGCTTTCGGCAGAGTATTTAATGATGAATATTTTGAAAAGAGCCAAAGAATTAAGTGGCAAGGGCGTAAAACTATTCACCTCTCCTGCCCTTGGTTATTTTTTGGAAACACCCACTGAGAAACAAGATTTTAGCATCAATGGTAATGCATTGGATTATTTTGCAAATTTGGATGATAATGATATTTTAACAGCCATCAAAGTATGGATGAATCATGATGATATCGTTTTATCTCGACTTTCTACTAATTTGATAAACAGACGATTGTTTAAAGTGGAGTTTTCTGAAAAAACCTTTGATAAAAAGTTTATCGAAGAAGCTCAAAAACAAATTGCAAAGGAATATGAAATCGATTTTGAAGAAGCAGCTTATTTTATCATCCACGAAAAAACCTCAAACTCAGCCTATAAGGTCAATGAGAATAATATCAATATTCGCTTTAAAGATGGAACGATTAAAGATGTTTCCGAAGCATCGGACAATATGGGTGTGAGTGGTATTTCGAATGTTATTACAAAGTATTTTCTTTGTCGTCCTAAGTAATTTCTTCCAACATTCTGGAAATATTATTTTTGTTGTTTTAGATTGATTGCACGATATAACGATGGAATGATGGAACGAGAGAGCGATGGAATGACGTGCTTGCTAGCAGATTCTGATGCAGAATGGTATTATTATTTGACTCTGATTTTCACTGATCTTGCCTAGTCGGCAAACAGGTTTTAACTGATTTTTTTATCAAATTTTTCCCATAAAAAGAAGAAGTCAGCAAGACAAATCCAAAGCAATTAAAACATAATATATCTATCTTCGCAGCCATGAATAAACGCATACTTAAACTGGCTATTCCCAATATTATCAGCAATATCAGTATTCCGCTTTTAGGAATGGTTGATACGGCCTTGATGGGACATTTGGATAGTTTGGTGTATGTGGGAGCCATTGCTTTAGGGACTATGGTTTTCAACTTTATCTATTGGGGACTGGGTTTCTTACGAATGGGTACGGTAGGTTTTACAGCCCAGGCAAAAGGAGCCAATGACCATAAAGAAATTACACGAATTCTTTATCGTGCTGTACTTATTGCCCTTGT
>QNXT01000232.1 GCA_003973505.1 Bacteroidota bacterium | reverse complement strand
CCAATTCGCTTTTTAACCGAATCTTTGGCCATCATATAATTTACTGTAATATGCTTTCCCACATCACGAATAAACTCAAGGAAAGAAAACTTACTCATCCAGTCGTAGTTGTTTACCAAAAGGGCAGCATTATCTTCACCGGAATCGAAATTCAAAAATTTTGATAATTGCTTTTTGATACCTTGCTCGTTCTTACGTAGCGTTTCTTCATCCAATAAATTACGCTCATCCGATTTTCCTGATGGATCCCCAATCATACCTGTAGCTCCTCCAATTAGAGCAATAGGGCGATGGCCTGCATTTTGTAAATGGCGCAACATCATAACACCCACTAAGTGACCAATATGTAATGAGTCAGCTGTAGGGTCGATGCCCACATAAGCCGAGGTCATTTCTTTTTCCATTTGTTCCTCCGTATTGGGCATGATGTTGTGTATCATCCCTCTCCACTGTAATTCTTCTACAAAAGTCTTTGCCATAATATTCTTTGTTTTTTTGAAGATGCGAAATTAGATAAATTTTAGTTGTTGATAGCCCTTGTCGATTAATAGCTTTTCAAAAATTGAAACAATTCAGAAGCGATTTTACGGTCAATCCTTTTAATCAACTTGTTTTCAGTTAATCTGTGAATAGATTTTAATATTATAATTTGTGCTATTTACCGTATTTTTAACATAGGTGCTACCCATATTAATATAAATACGGGTAGCCGACTACCCAAATTTACGTAAATTCGGGTAGTGGAGTTGTGTAAAAATTACTTCATTTGATGAATTACTAAGTGTAGGCTCAGGGCTGCCGCATACTTTTGTTTTGAGCTAATAAATTATCTATTCTTAGAACTCAAAGATATAAGTATCCACGAATTACACGAATTTACACAAAAATGCAGCATTGCTGAATTTTTGTGTAATAAAATTCGAGTTAATTCGTGTAATTCGTGGACTATTAATAACAAATACATTTTGAGTATTTGGTACGTGAATTAAGCAAAGTATAAGGTTCGCCCCTGAGTGTCGGCTTTGTTGATGATGTATTCAAATTTAAAATAATCGTTAAAATTTTGGCATAAAAAGTACATAAAACCCGCATGAAAAAAATCATTGAATCTCGTCTTCTTGAAATGGATTATTGAGGTTCATTAGTTAAACCAAAAATCTGTAACATATCTAAAATTATGAAACGTATTTCCCAGCTCATTATTTTTTTATTCTTTCTAATCAGTGCGAATTATGTATTTGCGCAGGAAGTTACAAAAAGCTGAAGCGAAGGCCAAAAAGAAAGCAGCAGAGGGTAAAAAGTGAGATTGCGCTTGATTTAAGGTTTCTACTTTTTTATGAATTTATGCTAGGAACTATACTTGCGGTAATCCTAAATTGAATCTATTAAATCGGTTAGATACTCCTTATATTCAGAGTGACGGCGATGATGGTGCCCAATGCTAATATTTTTTAATTTAGAGTTTTCGCGGGTGTAAATAGCTTCCATTCCAATGGGTTTTTCGCCATTTTCAAAATTTTTGAAAATAAAACCCAGAGCTGCATCATGGGGGTTGTAGAAGTTGTAAATATTTGTGATTTTATGACTTGTTGTTTCACTGATATAGCTGGCTTTACTGCAACCACCAAAGACATAATAGTCGTCGATAAGACTAAGTTTGTCTTCAAATTCAGGATTGTCAATGGTATAAGTGCCAATATTAAGCGTTAGCAGAATAATCTTTTTATCAGGATATTGTTTCTTTATTTGCTCCAAGTTTGCAAAAAATGCTTTTGCCAGATTTTTATAATCTAATTTTAACTGTTGCCAATCGATATTGAAGTTTTCAGAGTCATATTTGGGTTTTAAGTTCAAATCGTGGTCAATCATTAAAAGGGTGTTATGAAATTCGGGGGTATAATTAGTTTTCCAATCGAAAACACTAATGCCAGCCGATTCTCCTCCGAGTTTTGATTGCTTTACATGCTGAATCCACTTTTTATAATTGTCACTATAAAACTCGCTTGATAAATAACCAGGTATTAGAATTACTTCTGTATGACCGTCGCCCAAAAGAATTTGTTTGATTAAGGGCGTTTTTTCATTTGCATTTAATGCTTTATTAAAAATTTCAAAGCGAGTAAGGTCATTGTCTATCAAATTACTTACCCAGGAAATAACCAAAGCATCGTCAAAATAGCCAATCCCGGGTATTGAATCGGGAATAATGTCAAAATCAGAAATTAAATAATTCAAGCCAAAAACAATCCATTTGCGACTTGATTCAGAAAGAGGAAAATCTTCCGATTTCAATACTTTCACAAGTAATTCTGCTTGCGTAATTAGATTCGAAATTTTCTTAGAAGGTTTATCTTCAATAATCTTTTTGAGCTTACTTAATTCTTGATCAATATTTTCTAAAACTCTTTCTTCATCTTTTGATGTAATAAGCTTTGCGTTATCTTCAAAAATTGCTCTATGTTCTTTACTTAATTTCATCATAATTACCACATTTTCAATTTATCCAAAAGTAATAATTTTTTCAAATATATTTACTCGACCTCGATTTTTATTTTTTAAACTCAGCCAGCGTTTTCATGATTGATTTATTGAACAAATTCATAAGTACAACCTTCTTTTCTTTATTTTTGCCTAAACACAAAAACAATTACGATGCTAATACTTATTTCACCAGCAAAAACTTTAGATTTTTCTATATCAGTTCCTAAATTAGATTATTCGGATATCCAATTTCCCAAGGAGAGTTTTCAATTGGCTAAGGGATTAAAAAAACTGAAAGTCAAAGATATTCAAGATTTGATGGGGGTTAGTCCCAAATTAGCCCAACTTAATTTCGAGCGTTTTCAGGAATTTGATTTTCCTTTTAAGGAGGATATGGCTAAACCTGCACTTTTGGTTTTTAAGGGAGAGGTGTTTGTTGGAATTAATGCAGCAGAATTTACGACCGATGATTTGAATTATGCACAGGAGCATTTGCGTATTTTATCGGGTTTATATGGGGTGCTTCGTCCTTTGGATCGTATTTTACCCTATCGACTTGAAATGGGTACAAAATATGGAGGAAAGGGGTTTAATAATCTATATGAATTTTGGGGTATGAAAATTCATGATGAAATACAGAATTTGCTTGATAATCAGGATAAAGTGTTGATTAATTTGGCTTCCAATGAGTATTATAAATCGGTGAAGGCGAATAAATTGGATGCTCGAATTATTACTCCTCAGTTTAAGGATTTTAAAAATGGGCAGTATAAGATGATTTCCTTTTTTGCTAAAAAGGCAAGAGGCTTGATGACGAATTTTATTCTAAAAAATCGAATTAGCAATCCTGATGAATTGAAATTATTTGATATGGAGGGCTATGAGTTTAACGCACAATTGAGTGAAGGAGATAATTGGGTTTTTACACGAGGATAGAGACTTCAAAAGAAATAGAGTAGGGGAAGATTAGGCTCTGCTATTGTATTTCATAAGCTCCCAGATCGGGGGTATTTGCATCGCGTGTATTCCCATCCAAATCAAGACTTGGACTAACACCTGCTTTACCTTTGTCTGCCGCAGCAGAATTGCTTTTTAAGTGCAAGTCATTTTCATCAGTATCCTCAAATAAAGGATCTTGATTTTTTGTGATTGCAATCCAATTATTGGGGTCGCTGGTCGTATTTTGTGTTTTCAAAAGTGCATGGTCAAATTTGAAATGAAATTGCCCACCTTGTGCATTATTATCCAATATGACTTCCTCATCAATATTTCCATAAACAATGCAATTGGTGAAATTCGCCTTTATTAAATCGAATGCATGAATCACTTTATTACCATCTTCAAAATAATTATTGATATATACCGATGGCGTTTTGCGTGTACTATACGACCAATAATTTGCAAAAGTAGAATGTCTGAACTCGTATTCACCACCCATAGTAAGGGCAAGGCAGTATTGTTGACAGTTCGAAATACGAATATTCTCAGCATCAATACGATAGTAGCGACTCAAAATGCCAGCTCCTGAAACATTCTCAATGATGGTGTTTTTTAATACAAGTTTGTTCTGTGCCATTACATTGGATAATATTTCTGTTTGAATCCCAATAAACGAATTTCGGATGACAGCATAATTGATTTCACTTTGTTTATCACTTTCGTTTATCCATATCCGATCCCACTGCCCGGGTAAGTCATCGTAATAGGCTTCAGGACGATCACCTTGAAAATAAACGGGTTCAGCCAAGGTGCCCATTACTTTCAATTGTCCTCCTTTGTATATCCAGAGGCCTGATTTACTATGGAAATAAATTTCTGTTCCAGCCTCAATGGTCAGTGAAGCGGTAGAATCTACTACAGCATATCCATACACAACAATGGGTTTGTCCTTGGTCCATGTAGTGTCCACATGCTCGCCCGCCACAATTTTATATTTGATGTTTCCAATGCTTTTATTTGCTACAATAAAATAGGCATCTCGGCCAAACGCTACCAAATCAACATCTTGTTGATTTCCATTAGTTTCAAACACAATGGAATCGGTAATAATCATTGGGCTGTTTCCTCCGTTTGGGTCAACGGTAACTTCTACGAAAATATAAATGCTGTCGTTGGCAGCAATTTCTACATTGGTAAAATGCGTTCCTTTTTGTCCATCTACATTTATTCTGAAGTTGGATGAAGGTCCTCCCGCCAGATTAATGCTTGAAATTTGAATTTTTTGATTCTCATTATTATGTACTATCAAATATTGGGTGGAACTACCAATGGTAGTGAATACCGTGTCAAACATAATGGTATCAGAAGAAAAAGCGAGTTTCACACTGCCATCTTCAAGAAATTGCTCTTTTTTGCATGAACTAGTAAAAGTTATAAATGCAATAAGCAAAAAACTTAGAAACCAATATTTATGTTTTGAAAAAATATCCATCAATGCTATAACTTATATGCGGCAAATATATTGTAAATCCTTGCGTCTTGGAATAAATTTATTTCTTTAAACTGCATTGTTTCGACACTTCGGCAAGCTCAGTGTCCGTTCTCCCCCTCTTCGGACTTCAATCTTCTGTCTTCAGACTTCCCCCTTCGGACTTCGGTCTCCCGTCTTCGGACTTCTGTCTTCCCTCTTCCCCCTTCGGACTTCGGGCTCCCGTCTTCTGTCTTCGGACTTCTGTCTTCCCTCTTCGGTCTTCAATCTTCCAACTCATATCCATCCATTTTCCCTTTCTTCGTTGCCGGAATACCCTTCGACATCCATATAGGCATTGGCTTTCCTTTCAAATAATGGTCGAAAAACTGCATCATTCGAATACTCAAATCCACTCGGTTAGGCCATTTCATTAGGTTGTGGTCGTCATTATTATAGCTAAGCATCCAAACTTTTTTACCCAGGCGGCGCAAGTCGCTAAAGTATTCAATGCCTTGCCACCAAGGTACAGCGCCATCCTTATCGTTATGCATAATCAATAAAGGTGTATTCACTTTATCAGCATGGAAAATAGGCGAGTTCTCGATATATAGTTCAGGGCTTTCCCAAGGACTTACACCAATTCTACTCTGTCCTTTTTCGTATTGAAATGCACGGCTCATTCCCGAGCCCCATCGAATTCCACCATAGGCACTGAACATATTGGTAACAGGAGCACCTGATTCGGCACAAGCATAAATATCAGTCATGGTAACCAGCATGGCTACCTGATAGCCACCCCAACTTTGTCCTTGTATTCCGATGTGTTTTCCATCTACAAAGGGAAACCTTTTGATATACTCCGTTCCGCTTACAATGGCATTATAAGCCGATTGGGCAGGATGACCCGTCTTATAAGTAACATCGGGTACAAAAACAATGTAGCCATTGCTTACATATTCGGTAAAGTTTACAATAGAATGACTGGGTTTTGGAATATAATGGTTGTGAATATCGTCGCTATATCGCTCGTAGAAATACACAATAACAGGGTATTTCTTTGTGCTATCAAAATCTTCGGGCTTATATAATAAACCGTCTAATTCTTCACCGTCAAAGGCTTTCCAATGAACCAATTCCACAGTGCCCCAATTATAATCCTTTTGTTGTGGATTTGCATCGGTTAATTGTTCGATATTCTGAAAGTCGGTTGTTGATGTAAATATATTATAGAAGTCGGTAAATGAACTACGGCGCCAAATAAGACGATTTGCATTTTTTGCTTTCAATGGATAATAATAGCGGTGATCGCTCATAATTAATTCCGAAGGAACACTGCCCTCATCGAGGTCTAATTGATAGAATCCTCCTTGTTTATTTTTTTCGTTGAAAGCACTTAAAAGATGTGGGTTTTCGTCATTGAAATACCAATGCTCGCGATCCAAAGTTATGGGGTTGAAGCGGATAAAATGTTCACGGCCATAGCCTTTTGTAATATTTAAAGCTGCGGTGTTCATTGTTGGGTCGATACGCCATAGGTCGTAACGGTCTTTTATCACCACATATTTATCATTTTTATACCAACCTGCTGATCCATAAGCATCAGGAAGTTCTGGTACATCATTTTGCTCATTATAAAAATTCACCCCCAGTCCTTTAGTTAGTGCACGATGTTGATGTGCTTTATGGTCGTAAGCATACCAAGTGCTATCGGTTTTTTTATAATATAAAAGGTAATGACCGTCGGTAGAAAGACTTGCCGAACCAGCATGATATTCCAAAACCAATTCTCGTGTACCTGAATTGATATTTACAATGTAATAATCGTTATACCAACCATTCCAGCTCTGTTCTTTTTGATATTTTTGGTTGTCGTAACCCATAGCAAAATTAGCATTGCCCTCTTGACCAATTTGAATATTTTGCATGCTGCTATCGGTCAATTGAACCATGCGTTGATCTTTAACGAACCATACGGCCTGATATGTTCGTTTTGCCTCTCGTTTTGCACGCAACTTTTGCATGGGCTGCAATTGCTTATCCTGATAATTCCATACATCCACATGATATTTTTCGCTATCCAAAAGCGTGTCTTTGGGCTCTTGAACGGGCTTTTTGGCTGTGCCAAAGAACAAACGACTTCCATCTTTCGAAAAATAAGGATAAGCATTGATGCTTGGAGTCCAGCCTGTAATCATACCTTGTGTACTGCTGTCAGCTACCAATATTGCTTTATTGTTGTTATTATCCCAATAATACAAATCATAAACCTTATTTTTTTTGGCTGTATCGCCGGCAAAGAGAAATGCCATTTGTTTTCCCGACCAGTCTAAGCTGATCTTATCAGCCCGGCCTTCTTTATTAAAAACGGAATCGATTTTCTGATTTTCGGTGTAGAAAATACTGATTTTAACTTCGGTAGTACTGTCTTTCTTTATATTCGAAATTAAGGCAATACTATTCCCGTACCTGCTTATATCAAACTCGCTGATGTTTTCAAATTCCTGTTTTTGATTTGCAATGGGGTTAAAAGCAATAATGTAATCTCCTTTTTGTTTGATTTCTTTTTTTGCTGTTTTTTTATTCTTTTTTCCAAAAAACCAAAATCCTTTTTTCTCTTTCTTTTGGGCTTTCTTTTTGGCATCAAACATAGTGTAAACCATCCATGCTGAGCTATCGTGAGCCATTTCAAAGTTTTTTACTTTGGCTATTTTGATTATAGTGTCTTTTTCAAACAGCCAAATACCCAAACTGTCTTTAGGAAGTTTTTTCTTAGCAGTTTTGGCTAATTTCAATTTCCGTAAACTATCGTATTGAGGCACAATTTTAAAGGCCATATAGTCACCCGTTGGAGCTATTTTAGCTCTTACACCTCTTGCAATGGAGTCCAGTTTTTTGGTCTCAAAATTATACAGATAGAGAAAACCATCGCCTTTTTGTGGGTCTATTTCATAGCATAGCCATTTCCCATCATTACTTATCTGTTGATTTTTAATGTTTTTCCAAATGGGATATACTTCGGGTGTTAAAACCTTTTTCGATTGTGCAGCAAGGCTTATTGTAAGCAATACAAAGGCTGCAAAGAGTAGGATACGATTCATTCTAAAGCTTTATTAATGTGTGTGGCGAAGATAATTAAAATGAGGAATAGAGGTAGATTAAAGTTTTAGGACTTGGTGCTTTATGTTTTTTTCTACTTTTGAAAACGATAAACTTAGCATAATGGAAAAATTATTTAAAATAGAAGCTCACTTATTTTTTATTGCCATACTCTTGTATATGTTTACAATAAAGATGAATTTGCCATATTTAATATACTTATTTTATTCGGTGTTTTTGTCTCTTTACTTCTTTCCAATAAGAGTGTTTGCAAAGTATAAATTGGAAAAAAAGCTTC